>JAYFNP010000089.1:0-2105 GCA_034933385.1 Burkholderiaceae bacterium
GAGCAGCACTACGGCCGCCCGATGGATATCGAATGGGGCAGGGATGGCAACGATGGCAAGCTGTACATTTTGCAAGCGCGGCCGGAAACCGTAAAGTCGCAGCAGAAGGAAGGCGAAGCGCAGCATACGTTCAAGCTAAAGGGCGGCGGCAAGGTGCTGGCGGTAGGTCGTGCCATAGGCCAGAAAATCGGTGCCGGTCCGGTACGGGTGATCAAGGATCCGGCCGACATGTACCGGGTGCAGCCTGGAGATATTCTGGTGGCGGATATCACCGACCCGAATTGGGAACCGGTGATGAAACGTGCTTCAGCGATTGTCACTAATCGAGGCGGACGGACTTGTCATGCGGCGATTGTGGCGCGCGAACTGGGCGTGCCGGCGGTGGTTGGCTGCGGCGACGCGACTGAAGTGTTGACCGACGGGATGCAAGTCACCGTCTCCTGTGCCGAGGGCGACGAAGGACGGATTTACGAAGGTTTGCTTGAAACCGAAGTATCGAACGAAATCGTCGGCGACTTGCCGAAGATTCCGGTCAAGCTGGTGATGAACGTCGGCAATCCGGAACTGGCGTTTTCGATGCAGGCGATCCCGAACGCCGGCGTCGGGTTGGCACGGCTGGAATTCATCATCAACAGCATTGGTGTGCATCCGCAGGCGGTGCTCGAATACCCGAATGTGGATGATGACCTGAAAATTGCGATCGAGTCGCTCGCACGCGGCCATGCGTCGCCGAAGGCGTTTTTCACTGACAAGCTGGCGGAAGGCGTCGCCACCATTGCCGCCGCTTTCTGGCCTAAGCCGGTGATCGTGCGCCTGTCGGATTTCAAGTCGAACGAATACCGCAAGCTTATGGGCGGTTCGCGCTATGAACCGGAAGAAGAAAACCCGATGCTCGGTTTCCGCGGTGCTGCGCGTTATATCTCCAAGGAATTTGCCGCGGCGTTCGAGATGGAATGCGTTGCGATGAAACGGGTGCGTGACGATATGGGATTGACCAATGTCGAACTGATGGTGCCGTTCGTGCGCACCGTCAGTCAGGCGAAAAAGGTCGTGGATCTGCTTGCGGCGAAGGGCTTAAAGCGCGGCGAAAACGGTTTGCGGCTGATCATGATGTGCGAAGTGCCATCCAATGCGATTCTGGCGGAACAGTTCCTTGAGCATTTCGATGGTTTTTCGATCGGCTCGAATGACCTGACGCAACTGACGCTGGGTATCGATCGCGATGCCGGCATGGAATTGTTGATGGCGGATTTCGACGAGCGCGATCCTGCAGTGCTGGCGCTGATTTCGAAAGCAATTTCCGCCTGTCGTGCGCAAGGGAAATACGTTGGCATCTGCGGGCAGGGGCCGTCGGACCGTCCGGATTTTGCGAAATGGCTGATGGATCACGGCATTGAATCGATGTCGCTGAATCCGGATTCCGTCGTCAAAACCTGGCAAACGCTTGCCAAAATGCGCTAACCTTGCCTCGGAGGCGGGGCTTTGGCCGTTGGGCAGCTTGCCAATGGATTCGCTAGCTTGGCAAAACGCGATAATTCGATTATCGTGCCGGCTCGGCTAGAGTGGTATCGGTCGATTATCATCAGTGCCATGCAAATGCGGCCACGCCGCTGTAGCTTAACGGTTTGAGAACCTGGGAACAATATGGATTTTGACAGCCTTTCGCCGGAAGAGACGAAGCGCGCACAGGTCGAGGTGCGGCAAGACGCAATATATAAAAGAAGCAGGAACATGCTATTTGTCATTTCGGTGGCATGTTCCGTCTGTCTGGCGGTGATTGGCTTGATGTTGTCAAAGGATATGCTGACGATGGATATGTCGAGCATCGGCATTCTTGTGTGCGTCACCACCTACGTATATTCCCTGATCAATATGGTGCAGAAGCGCAAACACGCAGAGGCGCGCTGGATGTTCGCCTATGAACAAGGCAGAACGAAGAGAAAAGAACGGAGAAGCGAAGCAAAAGCGCGCAACGGATGAGGACGGAAGATACGCATAAATATGGAGGAAATCAGATATGCAGATTGACCCGAAATCGCTTTCCGAGGAGCAGCAGAAACGGTTGTTTGACGAACTGCGTAAAGACAAGGAATTTCTGAAAACCA
>JAYFNP010000090.1:0-3582 GCA_034933385.1 Burkholderiaceae bacterium
GTTTTACCTGCTGGTGGTGATGGGGCCGACCGGTCCGGTCGGCAAGCTGACCGAGGCGCTCGGCCTCGGCCTGCTGCCATTCAGTTTTTCCGGCCTGCTGGTGGCGTCGATTCTGTATTCGCTGCCGTTTGTCGTGCAGCCGCTGCAAAATGCGTTCGAAGCGATCGGGTCGCGGCCGCTGGAAACGGCTGCGACTTTGCGCGCCTCGCCGCTCGATACCTTCTTTTCGGTGGTGCTGCCGCTGGCCCGCCCCGGCTACCTGACCGCGACCGTGATGGGTTTCGCGCATACTGTCGGCGAATTCGGCGTGGTGCTGATGATCGGCGGGAACATCCCGGACAAGACGCGCGTGCTGTCGGTGCAGATCTACGATCACGTCGAAGCGATCGAATATGCGCAAGCGCACTGGCTGTCCGCCGGCATGCTGGCGTTTTCGTTTATCGTGCTGCTGGCGTTGTACTGGCTGAATCCGACTGGGCGGCAGCGATGAAGAACGCGATTTGCGCACGGCTGAACGTGCATCATTCCGGCTATGCGCTACAGGCCGATCTCGAGTTTCCGGCGCAAGGTATCAGCGCGATTTTCGGGCCATCCGGCGCAGGCAAGACGACTATCCTGCGGGCGATTGCCGGACTGGAGCGGAGTTATGCGCATTACGTCAGCCTCGATGGCGACATCTGGCAAGACGAGGCGCAAGGAATTTTCGTGCCGACCTACCGGCGGCCGCTCGGGTTCGTGTTTCAGGATGTCGGCCTGTTTCCGCATCTCGATGTCCGGCGCAATCTCGAATACGGCATGCGGCGCGTGCCGCAACAGTCGCGCCGGATCTCGCTCGACGATGCGGTTGAATTGCTCGGCATTGGCCACATGATGGAGCGCAAGCCGGAGACGCTTTCCGGCGGCGAACGGCAGCGGGTCGGGATCGCGCGTGCACTGGCGACCAGCCCGCGCGTGCTGCTGCTCGACGAACCGCTGGCGGCGCTTGACCTGGCGCGCAAGCAGGAAGTTTTGCCATTTTTGGAACGGCTGAATCATCAGCTGAAAATCCCGATGCTGTATGTCAGCCATGCGCTGGATGAAGTCGCGCGGCTGGCCGATCATTTGGTGTTGCTCGACGGCGGGAAAGTGCAGGCATCCGGCGCGACCGCACGCCTGCTGACGCAACTCGATTTGCCGCTGGCGCAGGGCGATACCGCGGCCGCAATCATCGAAGGTCAGGTGATTCGACGCGAAGCGGAATTTCGGCTGGCGTGCGTCGAATTTCCCGGCGGGCAGATTTTTTTGCTGAATGAAACCGCCGACCTGGGCCAGCACGTGCGGCTGAGAGTCCAGGCGCGCGATGTCAGCCTGACGTTGGCCGCGCATGCCGACACCAGCATCTTGAATATTTTGGCGGCGACGGTGGTCGATCTGGTCGAAGATTCGTCAGGACAGGTGATGGTCGGGCTGGATGTCGGAAGCACGCGAATTCTGAGCCGCATCACGAAAAAATCGGCGGTCGGGATGGGGTTGACGCCGGGCAAGGCGGTTTTCGCGCAGGTCAAGGGCGTGGCGGTGCTCGAATAATACTGGTGTATGTATTTTAATATCACCGCAGAATACTTGGATGGAGTGAGTGTTTTATATGTATACCCGCCATTTTTACCGAAAATGGCGCAGCGGTTGGCAGGCGGTTGGCGCGTACGGAGAGCGCAACCGTGTCCTGCAGGTTTTGAAAAACAAGGATATCCTACTAAAACAGTCGGGAAAGAAGCGCTTTCCTGCAGGGAGACAGTTTCCGGTGCTTTTATCGGCCGGTAATGTCGCAGCCAGACAATTGTATTCTCGAAAAAAAGGAAAAGAATCATGAATACCGCAATTGAAATTCCCAAACATGAATTGCTGATCGACGGCAAGCGGGTGGCGCCCGAAGGCGGACAGTATTCAAAAATCCTGAATCCGGCGACCGAGGAAGTGATGGCATGGGTGGCACGCGGCAGCGCCAACGATGTCGATGTTGCGGTGCGTGCCGCGCGTGCGGCGCTGAAAGTCTGGAACGGTATCCGCGCCGCTGATCGCGGCATCATCCTCAATCGGCTGGCCGATCTGATGGAAAAGCACCAGCAGGAATTGATTGCGCTGGAAAGCGCCAATGCCGGCAAGCCGCTGGCCAGTGTGCGCCGGCAAGACATGCCGGCAGCGATTGACACCACCCGCTATTACGCCGGCTGGGCCGACAAGATCATGGGCCAGGTGGTGCCGGCGCGCACCGACGCGTTGACTTACACGGTGCGCGAACCGGTTGGCGTGGTCGGCGCGATTGTGCCGTGGAATTTCCCGCTGATGATCGGCATGTGGAAAATTGCACCGGCGCTGGCCTGCGGTTGCACCTTGGTGGTCAAGCCGGCCGAGCTGACGCCGCTGACCGCAATCCGCATTGGCGAACTGGCGCTCGAAGCTGGTGTGCCGCCGGGTGTGCTGAACATCGTCACCGGCAGCGGCCGCGTAGTCGGCGATGCCATGGTGGCGCATCCGGGCGTGGACAAGGTGACCTTCACCGGCTCGCCGAACGTCGGGCGCGGCATCATGCAGGGTGCCGCCAGCAATTTCAAGCGCATCACGCTGGAACTCGGAGGCAAGTCGGCCAACATCATCTTCGACGATGCCGATCTGGATGCGGCGGTGCGTGCAGCAGCGTCGGGCGTGTTCTTCAATGCCGGTCAGGTGTGCTCGTCGGGTTCGCGTATTCTGGTGCAAAGCGGCGTGTACGATCAAGTGGTCGAGCGGCTGGTGCAGCGTGCCAGGGATATCCGCATTGGCGATACCGCATCGCCGGAAACCATCATGGGGCCGCTGGTGTCCGCGAATCAGATGAACACGGTGCTCGACTACATTGATGTCGGCAAGAAAGAAGGCGCAACCTGCGTGTACGGCGGGAATCGTGTCGGCGACAAGGGTTTTTACGTCGGCCCGACGATTTTCACCAACGTCGAGCACGAGATGCGCATTTCGCAGGAAGAAATTTTCGGACCGGTCGCCAGCGTGATCCGCTTCGAGGATGAAGCCGATGCGCTGCGCATTGCCAACGGTACCGCGTTCAGTCTGGCGGCCGGCGTCTGGAGCGCCGACATCGGTCGCGTGCATCGTGTGGCGAACGAACTGCGCGCCGGCACGGTCTGGGTCAATACCTACGGTTTCACCGATGTGCGGCTGCCGTGGGGCGGCACTGGCGAGTCCGGTTTTGGGCGCGAGCATGGCGAGGCGGCGATCGAAAATTTCACCGAACCGAAAACCATCTGGTTGTCGCTCAACGATCGCGGTGGCAAGGCACGTTGACGCGCAAGCGCCATTGGAAGTCGCGGCGGTCACGTTTTGTCCGATTGGCGTGATCCGCAGCGAGCACTGGCAGCCGGAAAAAACGCCGGCGCAGCCAGTGTTCGCGCCAGCGTGTCTGGGGGCGGTGGAAATATTCCCGGAATATGCGGCAGGGTTGAAAGATCTGGCAGGCTGTTCGCATCTGTATCTGATCTATCATCTGGATCGGGCGCCGCAACCGCAGCTGATCGTCAAGCCGAGCGCCGGTCGAGCATTGCGCGCGCGATC
>JAYFNP010000091.1:0-20160 GCA_034933385.1 Burkholderiaceae bacterium
TGCTGTCGATTGAACGCGCGCTCGACCCGCGCTGCAATGACGCTCGACGACTCGCCGTCGGCCTGCGCGATCAATTCATCTTGCGCAATCGCGCCAACCTGAATCTGCATATCGATCCGATCCAGCAGCGGGCCGGAAATCCGGTCTTGATAGCGCGCAATCCCGTCCGGCGTGCAATGACATTTGCCCGAAACGTGACCGAGGTAACCGCATGGACACGGGTTCATCGCAGCAATCAACTGGAAGCGCGCCGGAAAATCCGCTTGCCGTGCCGCGCGTGAAATCGTGATCTGGCCGGATTCCAGCGGTTCGCGCAACACTTCCAGCACCCGGCGGTCGAATTCCGGCAATTCATCTAAAAACAGAAGTCCCCGGTGCGCCAGCGAAATCTCGCCCGGACGCGGCGATCCGCCGCCGCCGACCAGTGCCACCGCCGACGCGGTGTGATGCGGATGCCTAAACGGACGCACCTTCCAGCGAGCGACATTGAAACCACCAGTCAGCGATTGCACCGCCGCCGATTCCAGCGCTTCACCATCGGTCATTGGCGGCAAGATGCCAGCAAAACGTGCCGCCAGCATCGTCTTGCCGGTGCCCGGCGGGCCGACCATCAATACGCTGTGGCCACCGGCGGCGGCGACTTCCAGCGCCCGCTTGGCCTGCTGCTGACCCTTGACCTCGGCAAAATCCGGATACGCCGACGGCCGGCTTTCCGTCATTGGTTGATGACGCGCCAGCTTTGAATCTGCTTCGTTTGAAGCGAAGTGGGCGCACACCTCCAGCAACGAACCGGCTGGCAAAATGGCGGCGTCCGCGACCAACGCCGCTTCGTCGGCACTGCTACGCGGCAAGATGAAAGCGCGTTGCTGACTACCCCCGTGGCGCAACATCGCATAGGTCATCGCCAGCGCGCCGCGGATTGGACGCAATTCGCCCGACAGCGACAATTCGCCGGCGAATTCGTATTCGTCGAACCGCTCTGACGGGATCTGGCCGGAGGCGGCCAAAATGCCGAGCGCAATCGGCAAATCAAACCGGCCGGATTCTTTCGGCAAATCGGCTGGCGCCAGATTCACGGTGATCCGACGTGCCGGAAATTCGAAACGGGAATTCTGCAGCGCGGCGCGCACCCGGTCGCGCGCTTCCTTGACTTCGGTTTCCGGCAAACCAACGATAGTCATCCCCGGCAAGCCATTGGCCAAATGCACTTCGACGGTCACTTCCGGCGCCGTCATGCCATTTAACGACCGGCTCTTCAAGATGGCCAGGCTCATCATTTCCTTTCGTATCTTGCTCGACTCAACATCTTATGCAATCAACAATATACAGACATCTGTGTCCGGCTTGTATAAATTCGTCTGCATTTCGCCATAGTTTGAACGTCGTATTCGTGAAAATTGTTGCCGTACATTAACATTTAAGCCGACCTGAGTTAATATGAAGCGCTTTGCATGCCGATCCGGCATAACGTCTTTCATTTACCGCAAACATTTTCATGCGACCTGAACGTCAGCGACTGATCCGCGCCTTGTTCGATGAATACATTGAAATGTATGCGGCGCGCGATGACCGACTGACCACGCGCTTCAGCGAAAATTTCAGCGGCTATGCCGGCAGCAGCCCTGTCCTGGTGAAAGACGTGGCCGAATGGATTGACGTTACCCGCCAAGACTTTGCGCAAATCCCGGAGCGGCTGGGCATCGAGATACTGGATCTGTCGATGCAGGAAATCGGCGAGCAGTGTGCCATCGTTACCGCTTTTTTCCATATCCATTTACCGCTGCCGGACAAATTTCTGGCAGACGAAACCGCCCGACTGGTGCTGGTTTTTCAGCTGGAAGGCAAAGACTGGAAAATCGTCCACAGCGGGATTTCGATCCCTTATCGGCAAGCGGCTAAGGGTGAAATCTATCCACTCAAAAGCCTGCATACGCGTAACCGCGAACTGGAAGCGCTGGTTGCCGAACGTACCCGCGAATTGCAAACGGCCAACCAGAAGCTGGAAGCGCTCAGCTACACCGATGGGCTGACCGGCATTGCCAACCGTCGCTACTTCGACAGCCAGCTGGCTCGGGAATGGAATCGCGCCAAACGTGCCAGCCATCCGCTATCGCTGCTGCTGATCGATATCGACCATTTCAAGGAATACAACGACCATTACGGCCATCTGGCCGGCGACGCCTGCCTGCAAGCGTTCGCCAGAACGTTTAGCGAAACGGCGCGGCGCGGCACAGAGTTTGCCGCGCGCTATGGCGGCGAAGAATTCGTCGTGCTCCTGCCCAGTGCCAATGAACAGCAAGCGCTGGAAATCGCCAGCCGCATCCAGCACACGGTCTGGTCGCTGCAATTCCCGCACAAGAAAATGCCGCGCGGCATCGTGACCGTCAGCATCGGCGTTTCGACCCTGATACCGGCGGCGCACCTTCCCGCCGAGGAATTGATCCGTGCTGCAGACTGGGGGCTATACCAGGCCAAGAAATCCGGTCGCGATACGTTTTGTCTGGTCTCTGAGCGCCAGCCACCCACCGATGACGATTGCCCGTTCAACTTCCGGCCTCAATCGGACCATAACTTGTAAGCGATGAAAATGCTGACCAGCTGCATGCCGAGCATCAGCGCGACGCAGCCGGGCCAACCCGCTTGTGCCCAGAAAAAACCCGGAAGCGACGAACCGGCGACGCCGCCGAGGTAATAGAACGTGACATACAGCACGGCAGCGGTCGAGCGCGCTTCGTGCGCTGCTTCGCCAACGTGGCCGGACGAAGCCGACTGGCAGGCGAACACGCCGGAAGCTTCCAGCGCCAGCCCCGCAATCACCGCCGGCAGGTAAGGAATCAGTGTCAGCAACAAACCGCCGGCAGACATCGCGACCGCCAGCATCAGCGTGCGCCGGAAACCGATCCGATCAAGCACGCGGCCGGCGATCGGGGTAATCACCGCGCCGATCAGGTAGACCGCGAAAATCGACGCCAGCGCTGCGGTACCAAGAGAAAACGGTTCATCTGCCAGGTAAAAATTCACGTAGGTGAACGCGCCGACCAGACTGAACAATACGTTGAAGCCGACCGCATAGGTCGCCAGCAATTGCGGATTGCGCAAATGCCGGCACATTGACTGGAACGCGACCGCCGCATTTTTTTGCCGGACAAAATGCCGGGCGCGCGGCAGCAACCACCAGACCAGCGCCACAATACTTAAAGAAAGAATACCGAGGATAACGAACGCCGGACGCCAGCCCCAGTCATGCGCCACCAGCCCGGTGGTGAACCGCCCGACGAAGCCGCCGATCACCGTGCCAGTGACATAAGTCGCCATCGTTTTTCCAATGGTCGCATGCGGCGCTTCTTCGCTGATATAGGCAATGGTCACCGCAATGATCGCCGGTACGAACAAGCCTTGCAGAAAGCGCCAGAAAATTATCTGCTGCAAATTGCTGGCCGTCGCCACCAGCACCGTCGGGATCGCCAACCCGAGCAACGCTGCCACGATCACCCGCTTGCGTCCCAGCGAATCAGCCACCAGACCAGCCAATGGCGCCATCATCGCGACCGCCAGCACCGGCGCACTGACCGTCAGGCTGACCAGCAGTTCGGACGCCTGGTAAATTTGCCGGAATTCCGGCAGCAGCGGCTGGGTCGCGTACAGCGAGAGAAACGCGCCGAAGCCGGTGGCGAACAACGCGATGTGAATGCCCAGCCGGCTGGGCTGGGTCAATTGTTCGCGATTTTCAGCGGCTGCATCAGCGGGGGTTGATCGTTCGGTTTCAGGCATGGCAGGCAGACAAGCACGCCTTTTGTTTGACGTGCGGCAATCTTCTTGATCGAAAAACAAGCGCTTCGAGACTTAATGGCAAAGCCTCGAACTGTTTCGTCAAGCTTTGGATTTTGACGCTAGCGCTGCCCGAACGCAACCCTTGGCGAAGCGCTAACCTTCCGCCCGCGACTTTCTCAGCTCGGCCTCCAGCTGTTCGACGCGCTTTTCCAGCACATCCAGCCTAGCCCGGATGTTCGTCAGTTGCAAAGCCTGGACATCGAATTCCTCGCGAGTGACCAGGTCAAGTTTCGCCAAACCCTGTGTCAGCATTGCCTTGACGTTTTTTTCGATGTCTTTTGCCGGCGAAGTTTCCAGAATCTGGTTGATCTTCGCTTGCAAGTCGTCAAAAAACTGCTTCGATTCCATATGCCTCCTGTTGCACCATCTTGATGCACCGCAAATCTGTCTTTTCAAACTGGTGCATATTTCCCAAGGTTCTTGTCTGCATCATATCTGCCGAAATGCCTGCTGGCAAAGAATTTTTCGCTGCTGCAATCAAAGTCACCTTCATCGTTGGCACGAGTCCTGCTTAAGAGAGACTGAAACCGCCTCGGTTCCTATTTTTACCACCCCATTATGCAAACGAGAGGAAACAACGTTATGAAGAAACTGATTCTTGCCACCGCGGTCACCGCTGCGCTGAGCTCAAGTATCGCCTGCGCACAAACGGCACCTGCCGCGCCAGAAGCGAAAAAACCAGACAACGAGGTGAGCTTCAACCTCGGCGTTGCCAGCGAATACCGTTATCGCGGCATTTCGCAATCGCGCATGGATCCGGCATTGCAAGGCGGCGTCGATTACACCCACAATCCAACCGGCCTGTATGCAGGTGCCTGGGCATCCTCGATCAAGTGGCTGAAAGATGCCGGCACGATCGGCGGCTACAACGGCAAGGGCAATGTTGAAGTCGACCTGTATGGCGGCAAAAAAGGGGATATCGGCGGCGGTTTCACCTATGACGTCGGTGGCCTGTACTACTGGTACCCGAACAACAACTATGACACGCTGGCCAAAAATGCGAATACGTTCGAGCTGTATGGCAAAGTCGGCTATGGCCCGGCCTATTTGAAATATTCGCACTCGCTGACCAACCTGTTCGGATACGTCGACAGCAAGAACAGTGGCTATCTGGATGCCGGCGCGGACTTCGATCTCGGCAAAGGCTATACGCTGAATCTGCACGCCGGCCATCAATGGATCCAGAACAATTCTGCCTATAACTATACCGATTACAAGCTCGGTGTCACCAAGGAATTTTTCGGCGTCAGTTTCAACCTGGCCGCCATCGGCACCAATGCAGACCGGGCGCTGTACGTAACCCCGGACGGCAAGTTCACCGGCAAGAAGGCGCTGGTACTGACCGCCACCAAAACATTCTAAGGAGCCTGTCATGAAAATGGTTACCGCCATTATCAAGCCATTCAAGCTTGACGAAGTGCGCGAAGCACTCGCCGGCGTCGGCGTGACCGGCGTCACTGTCACCGAAGTCAAGGGCTTCGGACGTCAGAAAGGGCATACCGAACTGTATCGCGGTGCGGAATATGTTGTTGATTTCCTGCCAAAAACCAAAATCGAGGCCGCAGTCGACGACAACAGCGTCGAACGCGTAATCGAAGCCATCGTCGCTTCCGCAAGAACCGGAAAAATCGGCGACGGCAAGATTTTCGTTTCCGACTTGCAAAACGTGGTGCGCATCCGCACTGGCGAAACCGGCAGCGAAGCCCTCTAGGAGATTATCATGAAGAAAATTATTGCAAGCGTGGCTGCCGCTCTGGCGCTGGTGGTCACCCTCGGATTCTCACTACCGGTGCTGGCTGCAGATGCACCGTCCGCGCCATCGACTTCTGCGGTAACTTCCGCCCCTTCGGCCTCAGCTTCGGCTTCCGCATCGATCACAGCCAGCGCAACGGCTCCTGCTGCCGATGCCAAGGCACCGACGCCGAACAAAGGTGATACCTCATGGATCATGATTTGCACCGTCTTGGTGATTTTAATGAGCTTGCCGGGGATTGCGCTGTTTTACGGCGGGCTGGTGCGCTCGAAAAACATGGCGTCCGTGCTGATGCAGTCGATATCGATCTTTGCACTGATCATCGTGCTGTGGTGCATTTACGGTTATTCGCTGGCCTTTACCGAGGGAACCAGCTTCATTGGCGGATTTGACCGGCTGTTCCTGAAAGGCATCTACGATCCGGTGGCCGCATCGTTTGCCACCGCGGCGACGTTCAGCAAAGGCGTAGTCCTGCCTGAGTATGTGTATGTCGTGTTCCAGGGCGCATTCGCTGCGATCACCTGCTGCCTGATCATCGGCTCGTTTGCCGAACGCATCAAATTCTCCGCCACGATGCTGTTCATCGTATTGTGGTTCACGTTCTCGTACTTGCCAATGGCGCATATGGTCTGGTTCTGGACCGGTCCGGACGCGATCAAAGATGCGGAAACACTGGCGACTGAAACCGCGAAAGCCGGCTTCCTGTTCCAGAAAGGTGCGCTTGACTTCGCTGGCGGTACCGTAGTGCACATCAATGCCGCGATTGCCGGCTTGGTAGGCGCTTTCCTGGTCGGCAAACGCATCGGCCTGGGCAAGGATTCGATGGCACCGCACTCGCTGACAATGACGATGATTGGCGCTGCGCTGCTGTGGGTCGGCTGGTTCGGTTTCAATGCCGGCTCTGCGCTCGAAGCGAATGACACGGCTGCTTTAGCTTTCATCAATACGCTGCTGGCGACTGCCGCCGCAACCTGCTCCTGGGTAATCGCCGAATGGGTTATCAAGCGCAAACCTTCGCTGTTGGGTGCTTCGTCCGGTGCGGTCGCCGGCCTGGTTGCGGTCACTCCGGCCTGCGGTTTCATCGGCCCGATGGGAGCGCTGATCATGGGCTTGCTGGCGGGCTGCGTCTGCCTGTGGGGCGTACCCGGCTTGAAGAAACTGCTTGGCGCGGATGACTCGCTCGACGTGTTCGGCGTGCATGGCGTCGGCGGGATCCTCGGCGCACTGCTGACCGGCGTGTTTGCTGCACCATCGCTCGGCGGCCAGGGCATCTTCGACTACGTGACCAATGCCGGTTCGACCGACGCTTACTCGATCGCAGGTCAACTGTGGATCCAGTTCCAGGCCGTGATCACTTGCGTCATCTGGTCGGCCATCGTGTCGTTCATCGCTTACAAGATCGTTGACCTGATCATCGGTCTGCGGGTCTCGGAAGAAGATGAACGCGAAGGACTGGATCTGACCACGCACGGTGAATCGGCCTACAAACTGTAAAGTTTCATTTTGTTCTCCCTCGCCTGATACCTCAGGCCTTGCAGGCGCCCCTTAGGGGGCGCCTTTTTTGTTGGTCGCGCTCGGCGAAATAATAAAACTATGGGGTATGATAAAAAATATCGCTCTCAGGCCAGCTTTTCTGAGGCTAATATTAAATACCCGCACGGGTATATTTTTAACCCCGGACGGCCGGAAAATCGGCAGAATAAGCCATACGTCGTCGCCGGCACTTGATAAATGCCGCAATCGACCGCATCATTCACTGAATCGCACAACAAAAACCAAGGAGCATGATGGTTCCCCACCTCGTCACCGCACTGAACGGCCCGCTGCTGGAACTGGAACAGAAAATCCTCGACGCCACACCGGCGATCGAACGCTGGTTCCGGCTCGAATGGCAGGATCACACGCCGCCGTTCTATTGCTCGGTCGATCTGCGCAACGCCGGTTTCAAACTGGCGCCAGTCGACACCAACCTGTTTCCGGGCGGCTTCAACAACCTGGCGCACGAAATGCTGCCGCTGACCGTGCAGGCGGCGATGGCGGCGATCGAAAAATACTGCCCGGATGCAAAGAACCTGCTGCTGATTCCGGAAAACCACACGCGCAACACGTTTTACCTGCAAAACATTGCGCGGCTGATCAAGATTTTCCGCCAGACCGGGCTGAACGTGCGCCTCGGTTCGCTGTCGCCGGACATCAAGCAGCCGACGCCAATCACGCTGCCGGACGGCTCGCAACTGCTGCTCGAACCATTGCAGCGCACGAAGAATGGCCGGCGCCTCGGGCTGAAGGATTTCGATCCGTGCACCATCCTGTTGAACAACGACTTGAGCGCCGGCATCCCGCCGATCCTCGAAAACCTGCATGAACAGACGCTGCTGCCGCCGCTGCACGCTGGCTGGGCGATTCGCCGCAAGAGCAACCATTTCGCCGCCTACGACGAAGTTGCCCGCCGTTTCGGCCGACTGATCGGCATCGACCAGTGGATGCTGAATCCGTTCTTCGCCAAATGCGGCGAAATCAATTTCGCCGAGCGCAGCGGCGAAGAATGCCTAGCCGCGCAAGTCAACGCCGTGCTGGCCAAGATCCGCCGCAAGTACAAGGAATACAAAATCGAGGAAACGCCGTTCGTCATCGTCAAGGCCGATGCCGGCACCTACGGCATGGGCATCATGACGGTCACGGACGCGAGCGAAGTCAAGGACTTGAACCGCAAGCAGCGCAACAAGATGGCCGTGGTCAAGGATGGCATGCAGGTCAACGACGTGATCATTCAGGAAGGCGTGCATTCGTTCGAACGGATCAACGATTCGGTCGCCGAACCGGTGGTTTACATGATGGACCGCTACGTGGTCGGCGGTTTTTACCGCGTTCATGCGGAACGCGACATCAACGAAAACCTGAACGCGCCCGGCGCGCATTTCGTGCCGCTGGCGTTTGCGCAGCAGCATGCGATCCCGGATTTTCGGGCGGCACCCGGCACCACCGCACCGAACCGCTTCTACATGTATGGCGTGGTCGCGCGGCTGGCCTTGCTGGCGGCATCGATCGAGCTGGAAAAAACCGATCCTGAATCGGAAAGCTGATGAAAATCGCCTTTCTCGCCGACCCGCTGGATAGCTTCAAGATCTGGAAAGACTCGACTTTCGCGATGATGGTCGAGGCGGCGAAGCGCGGTCATGAAATTTATGCGTTCCAGCAGAAAGACATGGCGATGGACAATGGTGCGATTGTCGCCAATGTCTCGAAAATCACGCTGACCGGCCAGCACCGTCCGGATGAAGTCTGGTATGTCGCCGAGGCCGCGGTGAACCAGCCGCTGACCACATTCGATGCGATCGTCAAACGCAAGGATCCGCCGTTCGACATGGAATACGTGTATGCCACTTACCTGCTGGAACTGGCCGAATTGCAAGGGGCGCGCGTGTTCAACCGGCCGGCAGCCATCCGCAACCACAATGAAAAGCTGGCGATTGCGCAATTTCCGCAATTCACTGCGCCGACGCTGGTCGCCAGCGATGAAACCCGGCTGCGTGCGTTTCACGCCGAACAGCGCGACATCATCCTGAAGCCGCTCGACGGCATGGGCGGCAGCGGGGTGTTCCGCGTCCGCGAAGATGGCCTGAACCTTGGCGCGGTCATCGAAACCCTGACAGTCAATGGCAGCAAGACGATCATGGCGCAGCGCTACCTGCCCGAGATCGCGCTAGGCGACAAGCGCATCCTGCTGATCGCCGGTCAGGTCGTGCCGTATGCGCTGGCGCGCATTCCGCAAGCCGGCGAGGTGCGCGGCAACCTAGCTGCCGGCGGCACCGGCATCGCGCAACCCTTGTCGGCGCGCGACCGGGAAATCGCCGAAACACTGGCGCCGCTGCTGTACAGCCGCGGGTTGTTGCTGGTCGGACTGGACGTGATCGGCGACTGGCTGACCGAAATCAACGTCACCAGCCCGACCTGCTTTCAGGAGATCACGCAGCAAACCGGTTTCGATGTGGCGGCGATGTTCATCGACGCGCTGGAACGGGCCGTTCAGTAAGCACCCGGTTCATGCCGCTGGCGATTACAATACGCGCTGGCCGCTTTGCTTTCTGGCGGCATTTACCGTATCTTTGCTAACAGCTTACCGTTGCCGACGCGTTTGATTCATCTTCGCTTCCGGCATTTACGATTATTGAACTGCACGAACACCATGGTTGGCATACTTTTAATCATGCATGCGCCGCTCGGCCAGGCTTTCATGGCCACTGCCACGCATATGTTCTCGGGCAAACTGGACCGGGTCGAAGTCATCGACGTCATCGCCGATCAGGAGCCATTCGAGATCAACAAACAGGCAAGGCAGGCGATCGAACGTCTGGACGACGGCTCCGGCGTGCTGGTGCTGACTGACGTACTGGGCGGCACGCCGTCAAATTGCTGTCATACGCTGTTTACCACCAGCCATGTCGAAGTCATTGCCGGCGGCAGCCTGCCGATGCTGTTGCGTGCGATAACCTACCGCGATGCCGACCTGCAAACGGTCGTGGAAAAGGCGCTGTCCGGCGGCAAGAGCGGCGCGGTCAAGGTTGACCACTGTTGAAACACTTATTTGTCTGACTCCATCCACCTCTGCCAAAAAGAATGATCAAACTCGAAATCGAAGTCATCAACAAGCTCGGCCTGCATGCGCGCGCCTCGGCCAAGCTGACGCAACTCGCCGCCAAATTCACCAGCGAAGTCTGGATGAGCCGCAACCAGCAACGGATCAATGCGAAATCGATCATGGGCGTGATGATGCTGGCCGCCGGCAAAGGCGCAAAAGTCGTGATCGAGGCAAACGGTGAAGATGAAGTCGCATGCATCGAAGCGCTGAAAACCTTGATCAATGACAAATTCGGGGAGGATGAGTAATTCTCTGTGTCGCCCAGCGGTTAAGATCGTCGTTTAGTTTCATTCGTCTTCGATCCACCCTATTACACTTCACCTCCAATCAAATTTGACGATGGCTTATTCCTTCACCCTGCACGGCATTCCGGTTTCGCGTGGCATCGCCATCGGGCGTGCGCACCTGATCGCGCCGGCCGCGCTCGAAGTCCAGCATTATCTGGTGCCGCAGGAACAAGTGGAAACCGAAGTCGGTCGGCTGGAAAACGCCATCACCACTGTCCACAAGGAACTGGAAAACCTGTGGACCAACCTGCCTAAGGATTCGCCGGTCGAACTGGGCGCGTTTCTCGATGTGCATGCGATGATCCTGTCCGATCCGCTGATTTCCGAGGCGCCGCTGGAGATCATCCGCAAACGCCGCTACAACGCGGAATGGGCACTGGTCACGCAGATCGAGCATCTGACCGAGCATTTCGAAGGAATCGAGGATCTTTACCTGCGCGAACGCAAGGCCGATATCAAGCAAATCGGCGAGCGCGTGCTGAAGGTGCTGACCGGCAGCGCCAACCCACTGTTGCGGCCAATCGGCTCCGACCATGACAAAGCTCACATGATCGTGGTCGCGCACGACATTTCGCCGGCGGACATGATCCAGTTTCGCGAACAGACGTTCAGCGGTTTCATGACCGACCTCGGCGGCCAGAACTCGCATGCCGCCATTGTCGCCCGCAGCCTGGATATCCCGGCGGTGGTCGGCACGGCGCACGCCTCCGATCTGATCGAACAGGATGACTGGGTGGTGATCGACGGCGATGTCGGCGTCGTGATCGTTGACCCGTCGCCGCTGGTGCTCGATTACTACCGCGCCCGTCAAGCCACGCTGCTGAAAGCCAGAAAGAAACTCAGCAAGCTGAAAAAGACCTTGCCGGTGACGCTCGACGGCACGCCCGTCACGCTATTGGCCAATATCGAATTCCCGGAAGATTGTGCTGCCGCGCTGGATGTCGGCGCGCAAGGGGTCGGGCTGTTCCGCTCGGAATTCCTGTTCATGAGCCGCCCGCCGGGCGCAACCAAAATGCCGGGTGAGGAAGAACAGTTCGAGGCGTACAAGAAGGCCGTGCTGGCGATGCGCGGCCGGCCGGTCACGATCCGCACGCTGGACATCGGCGCCGACAAGCAGCTTGATCCGGAAGAACAGACGGCGCTCAATCCGGCGCTCGGCTTGCGCGCGATCCGTTACTGCCTGGCCGAACCGAAGCTGTTCCTGACACAATTGCGTGCCATTCTGCGCGCCTCGGCATTTGGCAAGGTCAAGCTGCTGCTCCCGATGATTGCCCACGCCTTCGAAGTCGATCAGGCGCTGGCGATGATCGAGCAAGCGAAAGCGCAATTGCGCACCTCGGGCAAGAAATTCGATGCCGACATCGAAGTGGGTGCAATGATCGAAGTGCCGGCGGCCGTGCTGGCATTGCCGATATTCATCAGCCGGCTGGATTTCCTGTCTATCGGCACCAACGACCTGATTCAGTACGCGCTGGCGATCGACCGCGGCGACCACGAAGTCGCGCACCTGTACAACCCGTTGCATCCGGCCATCCTGCAATTGCTGTCGATGACGCTGCGCGCCGGCGAAAAATCCGGCATTCCGGTATCGATGTGCGGCGAAGTAGCCGGCGATCCACGGCTGACCCGTTTGCTGCTGGGCATGGGCTTGCGCGAATTCTCGATGTATCCGTCGCAACTGCTGGCGGTCAAGCAGGAAGTCTTGAATTGCGACCTGCGCCAGATCGCTTCACGCACCAAGAAAATCCTGTCGTTGATGGAACCGGCTGCGATCGAGCACGAAGTGACGCAATTACGCGCGCTGCAAGCAACACCTGCGGTTTGACGGCATCGGCCGAGTTCGTTATGCTAGGCATATTGCGCCGATTTGAACTGAACAGCTTGCGGGCGCAGGGGAATCCCGAATAAATGCGGCTAAAGCGAGCTTTAAGAAGCCCGATATGCCTGCCGCATTCGGGCTTTTTTGTTTTTTTAATATTGGCGGGACAGCGTTCAGCGTGCAAGAAACAGCGCCTATTCTGTCCCTAACAGATCAGTAACATGGCTTCAATCGGAACCGTTTGCGCCCAGACGATGCATTTTGCCGAGCCGCTGCCGTTGCAGGGCGGCGCCAGCATTGCCGGCTATACGCTGATGTACGAAACCTACGGCTCGCTGAACGCCGACAAATCGAACGCGGTGCTGGTCTGCCACGCGCTGAATGCTTCGCACCACGTTGCCGGCGCGTATGCCGACCAGCCGAACAACATCGGCTGGTGGAACAACATGGTCGGTCCTGGCAAGTCGCTCGATACCGACCGCTTTTTCGTCATTGGCATCAACAACCTCGGTTCCTGCTTCGGTTCGACCGGTCCGATGCATATCAACCCCGCCACCGGCAAGCCGTATGGCGCCGATTTCCCGGTGGTGACGGTCGAAGACTGGGTGCATGCTCAGGCGCGGCTGATCGAAGCGCTCGGCATCACGCAACTGGCGGCGGTGATGGGCGGTTCGCTCGGCGGCATGCAGGCGCTGGCCTGGAGCATGCTGTACCCGGACCGCTTGCGCCATTGCGTGGTGATCGCGGCTACCGACAAGCTGTCGGCGCAAAACATTGCATTCAACGATGTCGCCCGGCAGGCGATCCTGACCGATCCGGATTTCCACGGCGGCGACTATTACGCCCATGGCGTGGTGCCATCGCGCGGCTTGCGCGTCGCCCGGATGATCGGCCACATCACTTATTTGTCGAACGACGTGATGGCGGAAAAATTCGGCCGCGACCTGCGCTCCGGCAAATACCATTTCGATTTCGGCATCGATTTCGAAATCGAATCTTACCTGCGCTATCAGGGCGAAAAATTTTCGGAATATTTTGATGCGAACACTTACCTGTTGATCACCAAGGCTCTCGATTACTTCGATCCGGCCGCGCCGTTCGGCGGCGACCTGACGCAGGCGCTGGCCGCAAGCAAGGCGAAATTCCTGCTGGCGTCGTTCACCACCGACTGGCGTTTTTCGCCGGAATGCAGCCGCAACATCGTGCACGCGCTGATCAACAACCGGCGCGACGTCAGCTACGCCGAAATCGATGCGCCGCACGGCCATGACGCGTTCCTGCTCGAAGACCCGCGCTATCATCGGCTGGTGCGGGCCTATTACGACCGCGTCTGGGCCGAAACCAATGACAGGAGGCTTGCATGACGCCGCAAGAATCCGCCACCCTGCGCGCCGACCTGGCCTTCATCGCCAACTGGGTCGGCGAACGTGCGCATGTGCTTGATGTCGGTTGCGGCGATGGCGTAATGCTGGCTTACCTGCAAGCGGTCAAGCATTGCAGCGGCTACGGCATCGAAATCGAGGATGACGGCGTGCTAGCGAGCACCCATAACGGCATCAACGTGATCCAGCACGACATGGAACAAGGCCTTGGCCTGTTTCCCGATCATGCGTTCGACTCGGTACTGTGCCTGTCGTCACTGCAGATGATGGAGAACGTCGAAGGGCTGTTGCGCGACATCGCACGCGTCGGGCGTGAAGCGATCGTATCGTTCCCGAATTTCGCTTACTGGCCGCACCGGCTGGCGCTGCTGTCCGGCCGGATGCCGGTATCGTCTGAGCTGCCGTTCGAATGGTACGACACGCCGAACGTGCGCTGCGCGACCATCGCTGATTTTTCCGATCTGGCCAACCAGGTCGGCCTGAAGGTGCTCGAATGCGTCGCACTGAAAGACGGCAAGCCGGTGTCGTTCCTGCCGAACCTGCGTGGCACGCTGGCGGTATTCCGTCTCGGGAAATAGCGTGACCACTGCAAACCCGTCTTCTCCTGAGGCAAACAAACCAGGCTGGCACAGTGCACTCAACCGGCGCACGCTGATCTGCGTGTTCCTCGGCTTCACCTCCGGCCTGCCGCTGTTCATCCTGCTGAGCCTGATGCAGGCCTGGCTGGCGAAACTCGGGCTCGACGTGAAAGCACTCGGGCTGTTCGCGCTGGTGATGTTCCCGTACACCTGGAAATTCCTGGGGTCGCCGCTGATGGACCGTTATAGTTGCGGCCGGCTCGGCCGACGGCGCGGCTGGATGGCGGCGACGCAAATTGCGCTGTTTCTCGCGATTGGCGCGATGGGCATGCTCGACCCGCATACGCAACTGCCAGCGATTGCAGTGGTCGCATCGTTGGTCGCCTTCCTGTCCGCCAGCCAGGACATCGTGATCGACGCGTACCGGCGCGAACTGCTGCCGGACAATGAACAGGGATTGGGCAGCGCAGTGCATGTGAATGCCTACAAGGTCGCCGGCATGGTGCCGGGCGCGCTGTCGCTGATTCTGGCCGACATGATGCCGTGGCATGCGGTGTTCTGGATCACCGCCGCATTCATGCTGCCGGGCCTGGTCTGCACCTTTCTGATCCAGGAACCGAAAATCTACGGCAAGCCGCCGGCGAACATCCGTGAAGCGGTGGTGCTGCCGTTTTCCGAATTCCTGGCGCGCGACGGCTGGAAAGGCGCGCTCATGGTGCTGGCCTTCATCCTGTTCTACAAACTCGGCGACAGCCTGGCAACCGCGCTGGCGACCAAGTTTTATCTCGATACCGGCTTTTCGATGACGCAAATCGGCGTGATCGCCAAAACCACCGGCTTCTGGGCCAGCATCATGGGCGGCCTGCTCGGCGGCATCTGGATGATCCAGCTCGGCATCAACCGCGCGTTGTGGGTTTTCGGCGTGGTGCAAGCGCTGGCGATCCTCGGCTTTTCGTGGCTGGCGCAAGCCGGTGCGGAACCGCTGCTGCTGGCCGGCGTGATCGGTTTCGAAGCGTTCGGCGTCGGCCTGGGTACGGCGGCGTTCGTCGCCTATATCGCCAAAACCACCGACCCGCGTTACAGCGCGACCCAGTTCGCGCTGTTCACCAGCCTGTCGGCGGTGCCGCGCACTTTCATCAACGCGTCTGCTGGTTTCATCGTCGATCAGACCGGCTGGTTCCTGTTCTTCAATCTGTGCTTCGTGCTGGCGCTACCGGGCATGCTGATGCTGCCCAAAATCGCGCCGTGGAATGAAGCAAAATGAGCGCCTCTTCACCAATTTTTCCTGGGGTATAGACGTATTTATGGCCGTATGGCCAGAATTTCCGCGGCGATTCCAACATACCACCAGCAGTATTTTTTGGCGTACAATTCTGCCAATTTTCCCTATCTCAGCAACCGAAGGAGAGTCAGATGACGTACCAGTTTTTGGAGATGCCGGACAAGAACGGCTACTTTGGCGAATACGGCGGTCAAATCGTGCCGCCGGAACTGAAGGCCATCATGGATCAGATCAGCGACGCCTATGAAACCGTCCGCCAAACGCCGGCATTCCAGGAAGAGTTGAACGACCTGTATGCGAACTACGTCGGCCGGCCGAGTCCGCTGTATTTCGCCAAGCGGCTGACGGCGCGGCAAGGTGGCGCGCGCATCTTCCTGAAACGCGAAGACCTGAATCACACCGGCGCGCACAAGATCAACCACTGTCTGGGACAAGCGCTGCTGGCGAAATACATGGGCAAGACCAAGGTGCTGGCGGAAACCGGCGCCGGCCAGCATGGCGTGGCGCTGGCCACCGCCTGTGCGCTGGTCGGCATCCCGTGCGAAATCCACATGGGCGAAATTGACATCGCGAAAGAACATCCGAATGTCACCAAGATGAAAATCCTCGGCTGCAACGTGGTTTCGGTAACGCGCGGCACCAAGACGCTGAAAGATGCGGTCGACAGCGCGTTCGAGGAATACCTGCGCGATCCGGTGAATTTCCTGTATGCGATCGGTTCGGTGGTCGGCCCGCATCCGTTCCCGAAGATGGTGCGCGATTTCCAGAGCATCGTCGGCAAGGAAGCACGCGCACAATTCCTCGAGCGCGAAGGCAAATTGCCGGACGTGGTCACCGCCTGCGTCGGCGGCGGCTCGAACGCGATTGGCATGTTCACCGAATTCCTGCCGGACGAAGGCGTGAAACTGGTTGGCATCGAACCGGCCGGCAAGGGACTGGATACGCCAGAGCATGCGGCTACCATGGTCAAAGGCAGCAAGGGCGCGATCCACGGCTTCAAGTGCTACGTGCTGCAGAATGAAAAGGGTGAGCCGCTGCCGGTGCATTCGATCGCTTCCGGCCTCGATTATCCGGGCGTCGGCCCGCAGCATTGCTACCTGAAAGACATCGGCCGCGTGCAATATGAAGCGATCACCGATGACGAATGCGTCGATGCATTCATGACGCTGTCGCGCATCGAAGGCATCTTGCCGGCGCTGGAAAGCGCGCATGCGGTTGCATATGCGATGAAGCTGGCGAAAACGCTGCCGGCCGACCAGACCATTCTGGTGAACCTGTCCGGCCGCGGCGACAAGGATTCGGATTTCATCGCGCAAAGAATGGGGCTGTGACAAACCCTGCTCGGGTCATGCCCATGGCATGACCCGCATTGCTTCCTCAGGCTACCTGCCTGGACAACGCCTGACGCAGCGCAACTGATAATTCTTCCGCGGCGAATTTGGCGACATACGCATCGGCGCCAACGCTTTTCACATGCGCTTCGTTCGCGGTGCCGGTCAAGGACGAGTGGATCACTACCGGAATTTTGACGAAACGACTGTCACCCTTGATGTGCCGGGTCAGCATGAAGCCATCCATTTCCGGCATTTCTAGATCGGTCAGAACCAGCGCCACCTTGTCGGTCACCAACTGGCCTTCGGCTTCAGCCTCTTTGGCAATCTGCCGCAATTTGTCCCAGGCTTCCTTGCCAGTTTTGGTCATCACGTACGGCAAGCCCATCCCTTGCAACCCGGATTCGATCAACGTGCGCGCCACCGCCGAATCGTCCGCCGCGAGAATGACACTGCCTGGCTTCAGGCTGACCCGTGCGCCAATGCTTTGCAAATCCACATTTGGTTCGTTTTGCGGCGACAGCTTGCGCAAAATGGTTTCGACATCGAGCACCTGCACCAACCGCGTGCTGTCCATCTCGGTATCCAGCCGCGCAATGCTGGTCACCATGCCGTTGGCCACGCCACCTTCGGCCGGCAACACCTGATTCCAGTCAAGCCGGACGATATCTTCAACCGATTCGACCGCAAACGCCTGCGCGGAACGCGCGAATTCGGTCACCAACATGATGTTCAGCCCCTTGGTCGGCGTACAGCCGACCACCCCCGGCAAATCGATCACCGGGATGACCTGGCCGCGAATGTTCACCACCCCCAGCATGTTTGGCGGCGAACCGGCAATCGCAGTCACCGGCGGCATCGCGACGATTTCGCGGATCTTGAACACATTGATGCCGAACAGTTCATTGCGCTCCCCGGCATGATCGCCGCCGAGGCGGAACAGCAGCATTTCAAACTTGTTGGTGCCGGTGAGGTTGGTGCGTTCGTCAACTTCCTGCTGCACGGTTTTTGCGTTTGCCATCATCTGCTCTCCTGTTGCCGGGAACCACTGGATATCTGTGATGTGCCTAAAGTGCGGTCTTTCCAGGATGAATAATTTGCGAAGGCCAGCTCCGCAGCTTGCATTTCCTCACTAGGCTACTGTTCTCCTGCCGAGCCGCCGCCGAGCGGCGGTTCGGCCATGCCATACCAGCGCTGGCTGATTCACAACGCATGTGTTTGATATATATTGCCTCAGGAACACACTAGTTGCACGACTTGCAGCTTGCCAACGCAACAGTTGTTTCCTTTCAACAACAAAAATCAAGGTGCCAGTTTGGCAAGACACCAAAGGATGACCCGCCGGTCTATTTTTGTTCGACCCGCCGTAATGTATCGGCCAGTTCTTCGGCCACGAACTTGGCCACGTACGCATCGGCGCCGACGCTTTTCGCATGTGCCTCGTTGGCCCGGCCGGTCAGCGACGAATGGATCACCACCGGGATCGAAGCAAATCGGGGGTCGTGTTTGATCTGTTTGGTCAGCTTGAAGCCATCCATCTCCGGCATTTCCAGGTCTGTCAGCACGATCGCCACTTTGTCGCGCACCGTCTTGCCTTGCGCTTCCGCTTCGGCAGCAATTTGCTGCAACCGTTCCCAGGCTTCCTTGCCGCTTTTGGTCATGATGTACGGCGCATCGATCGCTTCCAGCGACTGTTCGATCAACGTGCGCGCCACCGCCGAATCGTCAGCGACCAGAATCGCGCTGCCGGGCTTCAGTACCAGCTTCGCGCCCATGGTGTCCGGATTGATTTCCTGGCTGCCTGGCGGCGCGAACTGGCGCATGATCGCTTCGACGTCCAGCACCTGCACCAGACGCGAACTTTCCAGATCGGCGTCCAGCCGGGCAATGCTGGTCACCATGCCGTTGCCGACGCCACTTTCAGCCGGCAATACCTGGCTCCAGTCCAGATGCACGATTTCGTCGACTGCCTCGACGGCAAAGGCTTGCGCCGACCGGGCAAATTCGGTGACCAGCATGATCTGCGGACCGTTTTGCGACTGGCAACCGACCATCGATGGCAGATCGATCACCGGAATGATCTGGCCACGGATGTTGACCACGCCAAGCATGTTTGGCAGCGAGCCGGCAATCTTGGTGACATTCGGCATCGGCACGATTTCGCGCACCTTGAATACGCTGATGCCATATTGCTCGGAACGTCCGGAGTCACCGGCACCCAGCCGGAACAACAACATTTCGAAGCGGTTGCTGCCGCTGGCGCCCGTCTGTTCGAAAATGTCCTGGGACACGGTGCGCAAATCGCCGTCTGTGGTAGCCATCGTCAACTCCTCCTTGTAATTATCAAATTATAGGGGCGCATGGCCTCAATGGTTTGCGCAAATGCAAAGTTTATTTTAGGCAATATTCACAACGCTCACCGCCTGGCTTGTCGACAGCGGACAAAGCCGGTACGATGAATTCCAGATTTTCTCGTGGCCAACCAGCGTAAGACGCGATCCAATGAAACACTATTTCCGCAAAATGCGCGGCGAACCCAACCAGCGCCCCTCACCGACCAGACCGCCATCCGAAATCGCCTGGTCGTGGCTGGCCTCGTTCATCGGCATTTACGCAGTTTATCTGGTCAATAGCTGGCTGGGCATCGCCGACCATGAAAACCTGTACCTGATCGGTTCGTTCGGCGCGTCGGCGGTACTGATTTACGGTGCACCGACCGCGGAACTGTCGCAACCGCGCAATTTCGTTGGCGGCCATCTGATTTCGGCGCTGGCCGGTGTACTGATGCAAAAGCTGGTTCCGGGCAATATCGCGCTGGCCGCGGCATTGGCGGTGTCGCTGGCGATTGCCGGCATGCATCTGACGCGCACCTTGCATCCGCCGGGCGGCGCAACCGCACTGATTGCCGTCATCAGCGGCCCGAGCATCCGCGACCTCGGTTTCGGCTACCTGTTTTCACCGGTGCTGGTGGGCGTATTGATCATGTTGGCGGTTGCCTTGCTGGTCAACAACCTGTCGTCGAACAAGCTGCGGCACTACCCGCGCTTCTGGTTTTGACCCCGCAACAAAAAATTTTTGCATTTTTTTGAAAAAATTTCGGCCCCGGTTTTCTGGAGCAATAAATTTGCGCCGGCGATCCGCCAGCAACACGCGCCGTCGCCGTTTTTGTTTATAAAATTATTGGAGTATATTTATAAAAACTGAGCCAGGCCAAGAAATTATGCGGCTGTTTAAAAATACACACCCGCAGTATTATTT
>JAYFNP010000092.1:0-2413 GCA_034933385.1 Burkholderiaceae bacterium
TCGTGGCGGCCTCGGACATGACGCGTTAATGGCTGCGCGTAACCAGTTGCTCGGGATGGCAGCGCAAAGCAAAATGCTGAAGAGCGTACGGCCCGAGGCCTTGGACGACACGCCGCAACTCGAAGTGGTGATCGACCGCGACAAGGCGAATGCGCTCGGTTTGACCTTTGCCGATATCAATTCGTCGCTGTCGGTTGCGCTCGGTTCGGCGTACGTCAATGACTTTGACAGCAACGGCCGCCAGCAGCGTGTCATTGTTCAGGTCGATGCGCCGCAGCGGATGCGTCCGGAAGACATCAACAATATTTACGTGCGCAACAGCAAGGGAACGATGGTGCCGTTCTCGGCCTTTTCGACCAGCAAATGGAGCACCGGGCCAGTGCAACTGGTGCGCTACAACGGTTATCCGGCGATGCGCATATCCGGCGAACCGGCGGCCGGACAAAGTACCGGCGCGGCGATGGACGAGATGGTGGCACTGATGGAAAAATTGCCGCCGGGATTCGGTTACGAATGGACTGGCCAGTCGCTGGAAGAGAAAGTATCCGGTGGGCAGGCGCCCATGCTGTATACGCTGTCGATGCTGGCGGTGTTCCTGTGCCTGGCCGCGCTGTATGAAAGCACGGCGATTCCGGTGGCAGTGATGCTGGTGGTGCCGCTCGGCGTGTTTGGCGCGCTATTGGGCATGACGATTCGCGGCCTGCCGAACGATGTGTATTTCAAGGTCGGCCTGATCGCAACCATCGGCCTGTCGGCGAAGAACGCAATTCTGATCATCGAATTTGCGAAGGATCTGGAGGCGCAGGGCAAGAGCCTGATCCGGGCGACGCTGGAAGCGGTACGCCTGCGTTTTCGGCCGATTATCATGACGTCTTTGGCGTTCATCCTGGGCGTCGTGCCGCTGGTGATTTCGCGCGGCGCAGGCTCGGCGGCGCAAAACGCCATCGGCACCGGTGTGATGTGCGGCATGCTTGCGGCGACTGTGCTGGCCGTGTTTCTGGTGCCAGTGTTCTTTGTCGTGATCCGCACGATGTTCAAGGGCAGCGAGCGCCAGCGCCGGATGTATGCCAAACACCAGACACAGGAAGAGGAAGCGCAGCGTGAACAGTAAACGATTGATGATGGCCTTGGCGGTGACCGGCATCCTGTCGGCGTGCAGCATGGCGCCGACCTACCAGCGCCCGGACTCGCCGGTGGCAGGCGAATTTCCGGTGAAAGCTGAAAAGGCCTCCGAGCATAAAGCGACCGACATCGGCTGGCGCGAATTTTTCAAGGATGCGCGCTTGCAGGCGTTGATCGAAATCGGGCTCGAACATAACCGCGATTTGCGCGTGGCTGCGCTGCGCATCGAGGAAGCGCGCGCGTTGTACGGCATTCAACGCGCCGACCGGTTGCCGACGATCAATGCGGCTGGCAGCGGAACGCGCGCGAAAACGCCAGCCGACCTGTCGACCACCGGCGCGATCGCCACCAGCACGCGCTACGACGTTGGCGGATCACTGGCAGCGTTTGAACTGGATTTCTTCGGCCGCGTCAAAAGCCTGAGCGATGCGGCGTTGGCGAATTATCTGGCCAGCGAAGAAGCGCAGCGTTCGGCGAAAATCACACTGGTTTCGGAAATTGCCAAGGCATATCTGGCCGAGCGCGCGTATGCCGAGCAACTGGAACTGGCGCAGAAATCCTACGACTCGCGTGCCCAAAGCTACCAGTTGGCGAAGATGCGCTACGACGTTGGCGCGACTTCGAAGCTTGATCTGATGCAGTATGAAACACTGCTGCAATCGGCCAAAGTGTCGTTGGTGACGCTGCAGCGCCAGCGCGCCCAGGCGGAAAACGCGCTGGTCGTGCTGACAGGCAAGCCGCTGGGCAAACTGCCGCCCGCACAGCCTTTGGCCAAGCAAGGCATCCTGAACGACATCCCGGCCGGACTGCCGTCCGACCTGTTGACCAACCGGCCGGATTTGCGCCAGGCCGAGCAGACGCTGATGGCGGCGAATGCCAATATCGGTGCGGCTAGGGCCGCATTTTTCCCGCGGATTGCGCTGACCGGCAGCTACGGCACCGCCAGCAGCCAACTCTCCGGCCTGTTCAATGCCGGCTCCGGTGCCTGGTCGTTCGCACCGGCGATCACGCTGCCGATTTTCGATGCCGGACGCAACATCAACAACCTCGATCTGGCCTGGGCACGCAAGAACATCGCTGTCGCCCAATATGAAAAAGCGGTGCAGGTTGCGTTCCGCGAAGTGGCCGACGCGCTGGTTGCGCGTGCGCTGCTCGATCAGCAAGTCGAGGCGCAGGCCGGGGTGGCGAAAGCCGAAACCGAGCGGTTGAAGCTGTCGCAGGCGCGCTACGACAATGGGATTTCGAATTCGCTCGAACTGCTAGATGCACAACGTGAACTGTTTTCCGCCGA
>JAYFNP010000093.1:0-6242 GCA_034933385.1 Burkholderiaceae bacterium
AGGATATTTCGGACAGCGGATTCTCAACCCCACCAATCGAGCGCGCCCGCCGCTATGGCTGGCGTTCTGCGGCGGCCTTGCCCTTAAGCAGGAAGGGCCGCATTGTCGGCGCATTTGTTCTTTACGCCAGCGAAGCTAACGCTTTTGACCAGGAAGCCTGCAACCTGCTGCAGGAAATGGCCCTGGATATCAGCTTCGCGATGGATAATTTTATCCAGGAAAAAGCGCACCGGGAGGCTCAACATCAACTTCAGCTTGCAGGCGAGGTATTTGAACAAAGCCGCGAAGGCTTCATGATTACCGGCCCTAACGGCAACATCCAACTGGTGAATCGTGCCTTTACCGAAATTACCGGCTTCAGCTGCAACGATGTCCTGGGCAAAACCCCCCACATACTGTCATCAGGGCATCAGGATGAGCAGTTCTACCGCGCCATGTGGGCATCATTGAATACTCAGGGATGCTGGCAAGGCGAGGTGCTCAACCGCAAAAAAGACGGCAGCCTCTATCTTGCCTGGCTTGCCATCAGCAAAATAACGGGCAAAGACGGCTCTGCTGCCCAATATATCGGCATTCACAGCGATATTACTCAGTACAAAGCAAATGAAGATCGCATGAACTGGCTGGCACACTTCGACACCCTCACCGGTCTGCCAAACCGTACGTTGCTGGAGGATCGCAGCAGGCAAGCGATTGGTATAACTCAGCGCAGCGGAAAACCGATGGCCGTGATGTTCCTTGATCTTGACCACTTCAAGAACATCAACGATTCGCTTGGTTACCGCATCGGCGACACTTTGCTGGCCATGTTGGCCAAGCGCTTGCAGTCAGTTTTGCAGGAAAAAGACACCCTGTCCCGTTTTGGCGGTGACAGCTTTTTAATTCTGCTGCCTGGCGTTGAGGCAAATGAAGCAGCACACTTGGCACGAAAATTACTGGCCGCAGTGGAACCGCCCTATCGTATCAAACAGCATGAGCTGGCGATTACGGCGTCGATTGGCGTTGCCATGTGCCCGGATAATGGTCAAGATCTTGAATCGCTTTCAAAATGCGCCGATGCTGCGATGTACCGCGCCAAGCAAGATGGGCGCAATACCTTCTGCTTTTTCACGAAGGAAATGCAGGCCAATGTATCTCGTGAGCTGTTGCTGGAAAATGCACTTCGCCGTGCTTTGGAACGCCAGCAATTGGCGCTTCATTACCAACCGCAAATGTCGCTTAAAGACGGAAACATCGTCGGTGCCGAAGCCTTGCTGCGCTGGCAGCATCCTGAATTCGGAATGATTCCGCCAGATGAATTCATCCCGATCGCAGAAAGCCACGGAATGATCCAGGCTATCGGAGAATGGGTGCTGAAAACCGCATTGCATCAATTTAAGCTCTGGATGGACCAAGGACTGCGCCTGACATCCATTGCGGTCAATCTGTCCGCGTTACAGTTGCGTGACGCCAACCTGCCTGAGCGTGTCATGCAAATCCTCGAAGAGGCCGGCGTGCCGGCACAATATCTGGAGCTCGAGCTTACCGAAAGCGCGATGATGGAAGATCCCGGACAAGCGATGGCGTTGATGGAGAAATTGCACAGCCATGGCATCCGTATGTCTATTGATGATTTCGGGACCGGCTATTCATCGCTTGGCCATCTCAAGCGGTTCAATGCTTACAAATTAAAAATAGATCGTTCATTCGTGCGTGACATTCCCGACGACATCGACGATAAGGCGCTGGTCAACGCCATCATCAAAATGGCGGACAGTCTGGGGCTACACACAATCGCCGAAGGAGTGGAAACCGAGGAACAGCTCAATTTTTTGCGTAAGAACGGCTGCGATGAAATCCAGGGTTATTACTGCAGCCGCCCGCTACCAGTGCAGCAGTTCGGAACATTGTTGCAACAACAGTTGCCACCAAAATTCGGCGACACCGTTCATGCGCGGTGACACCCTGACGCAGGTTATCAAAGGAAGGAAATGCAGCGAGATTACGGCTTCTCAACGCTCACCAACCCATGCTTGACGGCAAACAACACCAGCCCGACCAAATCATGAATACCAAGGCGTTCCATAATTTGCGTGCGGTGCGCCGCAACAGTCTTATCACTCAAATCGAGTTCGTAAGCAATTTCCTTCGTTCCGCGTCCGTTGGCAAGTAGCGTCAAAATCTGGATTTGCCGTGCCGTCAGCGATTTCAGCGGATCGGCGACGGCATCAGACGGGCGGACAAACCGGTCGATGATCTTGGTTGAAACTGCCGGGCTAAGGAAGGTTTCTCCGCACGCAACTGCATACAGCGCAACCGGCAATTCGGCCGGCACCGCTTCCTTCGGCAAATAGGCGGACACCCCCAGTTTCAGCGCTTCGGATACCAGCGCTTCCGAGGTATGCATGCTGAGAATCATCACTTTAATATCCGGCGCAAGTTGTTTGAGCTTGCCAACCAAATCCAGGCCATTGCCGGAACCCATGCTGATATCGGTAATCACAATGTCCGGCAGCGGGGCCTCAGACACCTTGCACATGGCCTCGTCAACATTGGATGCCTCGTCAGTAACGACAAAGCCGTCGATTTGATCGATCAGGCTCTTGATCCCGGCGCGCACCAGCGCATGATCGTCAACCAGCAGTATGTTGAATGCTTTCATGGTTTGTTATTTCAGCGGCAGTTGCACTTCAATTCGTGTTCCATGAGCGAAGGCCGATTGGAACTTGAACTTTCCGCCAAGCAGCATAGCACGCTCACGCATGCCCGCTAACCCAAAGCCCGAGCGCTGCGGCTTGCCATCTTGCTGTGTCAACTCCACCCCCTTGCCATTGTCGCGAATAATAATTTCCAGTTCATCGCCATGCTCGCCGCCATTAAGCTCAACAGTTACCTGATTCGCTTCAGCATGGCGCAAGATGTTGGTGACCCCTTCCTGAACCAGGCGATAGACGGTGATTTCGATCTGCGCTGACAATTTCTGCGGCAATCCGACATATTCGAATACATATTGGATCTCTGTGTTAAAAAATTGCTGACGCAGCAATTGCCGTAATGACTCTTCCAGTCCAAGATAATCCAGCATCGGCGGCCGCAATGAGCCGGATATCGTGCGCACCAGCCCGATCAGCGATGAAAGCTGGTCGCATGTTTGAGTCCATCTCTCCTCTGACTCTCGCCCGTTCAAGGAAGCGCGTATCGAATGCCACCCCATATTCAGTGCCGTGAGCCGCTGCCCAAGTTCGTCGTGCAGTTCACGCGCCAGATTTTTTCTTTCCTCTTCTTGCGCTTTGATTAATTTAATCGACAACTCCGCCAAACGTGCGCGCGAATCGCTGATTTCTATCTCTGCCGATTTACGTGCGGCCTCATGCGCCAGATTGTCGATTGCATGGCTGATATTCGACACCAGTTCTTCCAGCAATGCGCGTGATTCCTGATCAAATCCGTTTACCTCACTGGCATACAAACTGAAAAGCCCCGCCACGACGCCATCGCGACGCAAAGGCAATGCCGCCATCGCACGCCACCCAAATTTCAGCGCGCGCTCCTTGGACGGAATATTGAAAGGGCCGTTCAGATAATCCTGGCACCAGATAGCGCTATTTCCATGGATCACTTCCCTTGCCGGCCCAGCAACGGTATGCGTATCCGGATCAACATACAACTGCACTCCGGTCAAGTATTCTTCGCTAATACCGTAAGAAGCGATAACCTCAAAAGTCCGATTACCTTCGGACAGCGTGCCGATCCATGCCATCTTCATGCCGCCAAATTCCACCGCAATGCGGCAGACTTCCGAGAATAACGTCTCTTCACTGACACAGCGAACGATCGCCTGGTTGCAATGGCTCAGGGCAGCATAAAGGTGCGTCAGCCGCTTGATCCGATCTTCATTGATCTTGCGATTGGTGATGTCGGTCATGGTGCCGATGAGTCGTGCCGGCTTTCCGTCTGGCGTGTATTCAAGCACCATCCCGCGAACAAGCACCCATTTCCAGTCGCCGTTCTTGCAGGGCAAACGATGCTCGTTGTAACAGGTAACCATCTTACCTTCCTCGATCTCTCGTTTTTCCGCCATAACACGATCGTAGTCATCGGGATGAATGCGCTTTTCCCACGCATCTTCTATGCCACCACTTATCTCATCGTGGGCATAGCCAAACATTTCTGCCAGCCGACTGGAAAAGAATACCGCCCCTGTCTGCAAATTCCATCCCCATAAACCATCACCAGCCGCCTCAAGCGCGGACTTCCACCGCTGCTCGCTTTCTCTCAGCTCTTTGGTCATGTCGTTCGCCAGAACAACGGCGTGCGCCCGACCTTTGGCCAATTGGCGAATCAGGAAAAACAACAGCACGCTGATCAATATTCCTGCAATCATGACCAGATTGCCTTTGCCCGTGTCGACCTGCGCCTCGAATGCCGGCAGGGAACTGACTTTTATCAGCCAGGGCCGGCCGGCGACTTCAACCAGCTGGCTATGCTCAAACAATGCCGAAGTTGTTTGATCAGTCGACGTCGGCCTGGTCATCAGCGCGTCTTTTGACGGATTTTCGCCGTCGTATATTGAAAGCGCCAATCCCGATGATTGATGTTCTCCGAGCATTCCGCTGAGCAGATCCTCTACCCGGAAAGCGGCATATACCCAACCGACGATGTTCGCACGTCGTTCTTGCAATGTGGCGGATGGCAAACCGTTCCGGTAAATCGGGAAATACATCAAGAAACCGGCTTGCTGGTCAACATCCGGTTCAAATCGGAGTTTCACCTTGCCGGAAATGACGGCTTGATTCAAATCTCTTGCCTGTTCCATCGCAGCGCGACGAACCGGCTCGGTAAACATGTCATAACCAATGGCTAACGGTCGAATGCGATGAATTCTTTCCGCAAAATGAATCACCACATATTCCTGCCGCTCACCTTCCGGGTAGATCGGATATTTGGTAGACATTTCTTTGCGCGTCGATGCCAAATATTTCGCCTTTTCGCGTGGCAAAAAATATTTTGAAAAACCAACGGTCTGTGCCCCGCGCAAATCCTGCTCCAACCGCAGCCGCTCGACGTAATCGTGAAAATGCTTGCGCTCGACAAAGCCATCCTTGGCAAAAAGACTGCTCGCGCCATTCAGTGCAAATCTGTAAGCGTTCATCCTTCTATCAAGTTGAACGATGATTTCCTGAACTTGCGCATCGAAAGATACCTGCGAGCGTTGATATACTTCGTCGATGACTATCTGGTGCTGGAAAATAGTGACCAGCAAGCCCGCCACCAGAAAAGCCCATGACAACCATCTGCTTGACACAAAATGGCTGAAAACAACGGGAATGCTGGAACGAAGCTTGAACCGGTTATTCATGTTTGCATACGCCTCAAATGTCCGTTAACCCTATATCGGCAAGCTGGACATTCTTTGAATCTCTCCCTGAATGCGTCTCTCGCAAGAGTTACTGGGAATTTACAAACCCACCAATAAAAAACGCACCGTTCTTTCGAAGGGTGCGGTTTTCAGGTAGCGTTGAGGCCGGTTTATTCGACCGCCTTGACCATGTCTTCGATGACTTTCTTCGCATCGCCAAACACCATCATCGTCTTGTCCATGTAAAACAGTTCGTTGTCCAGTCCGGCATAACCGGACGCCATCGAACGCTTGTTCACGATCACGGTCTTGGCGCGATAGGCTTCCAGAATTGGCATGCCGGCAATCGGCGATTTCGGGTCGTGCGCCGCCGGGTTGACCACGTCATTCGCACCCAGCACCAGCGCCACGTCCGCTTGTGAGAATTCGCTGTTGATGTCTTCCATTTCGAACACTTGATCGTACGGCACTTCGGCTTCGGCCAGCAGCACGTTCATGTGTCCCGGCATGCGTCCGGCGACCGGATGGATCGCATATTTCACGGTCACGCCATGTTCGGTCAGCTTTTCGGTCAGCTCCTTCAGCGCATGCTGCGCACGTGCGACCGCCAAACCATAACCGGGAATGATCAGCACGGTTTCGGCGTTCGACAGCAGGAACGCGGCATCGTCGGCCGAGCCGGACTTGACGCTGCGCTGCTCTTGCGCGCCACCGGCAACAGCCGCCACCTCGCCGCCAAAACCACCCATGATCACGCTCAGGAAGCCGCGATTCATTGCCTTGCACATAATGTACGACAGGATCGCGCCGGAAGATCCGACCAGCGAACCGGCAATAATCAGCATCGGGTTATTCAGCGAAAAACCGATGCCCGCCGCGGCCCAGCCGGAATAGCTGTTCAGCA
>JAYFNP010000094.1:0-3067 GCA_034933385.1 Burkholderiaceae bacterium
GACACATTAATTCCCACCATGTCAATTGCCATCACGCCACCTGCCGAATTGCCGGAACACGACATTCTGCACTTTCCGAAAGGCGCCAATGCTGGCGATTGCATTCACAAAGCGTTTGAACTGTGCGAATTTACCGATCCGTCAGATTGGGAGAAAGCAATTGGCCTGGCTTTGTCGGCCTACCCGCAAAAGCAGGATGGGGTATCTGTCGAGGAACAGCAACGGCGGCTAACCGCCCCATTGCAGCAGATGATGCATGACGTGCTGAACACGCGCCTGCCGGATGGCATCGTACTAGGCAATATCGGGCGCATGAAACGCCTGAGCGAACTGGGTTTCCACTTGCCGGCAGCCAAGCTTTCTGCACATGCGATCAACTATGCATTGCGGCAATTGGGCTACGATGTCCCGCGCCTTTCGTTCAGCGATCTGGAGTGCTATCTGAAAGGTTTCATCGATCTGGTGTTCGAACACGAAGGGCGTTATTACATCCTCGACTGGAAATCGAACCATCTCGGCTTTCACGCTGCCGACTACAGCGCGCAACGAGTAGCGGATGCCATGGCTGAAAGCGGCTATCACCTGCAACATTTGCTGTATTCGGTCGCACTGAACCGTTACCTGGCAAGACGGATTCGCGGCTATCGTTACGCAACCCATTTCGGCGGCGTGTTGTACCTGTTCGTGCGCGGTGTCCGACCGGATTGGATCAATGCCGACGGTACACCCAGCGGGGTTTATTTTCATCGTCCTGCTGAACAGGCAATCCGCCAACTGGATGCTTTTTTCAATTCTGGCAAGGCACAGGCAGCATGATGACAGCCAACAACCATTCATCGCCGGAACAATGGCTGGCAGAAGGTTTTGCCGAGCATGCTGTTGCCTGGGCCAAGGAATGCGGCGCACAACCGGACGCACTTCCGCTGATAAACCGCATTGCCCGTGAAGTCAGTTTAGCGACCAGCGAAGGGCACGTATGCGTGATGCTGAGCGACTTGGCACAGCAATCCCCCAATCTTGACGGTGAGAACATGCGCCGGCTGCTGCTTTCGTCAGGCGTAGTCGGCACGCCGGAAGCGCCAGATACCCGACCGCTGATCCTGGATGAAGATGGGCGAATCTATCTGCATCGCTATTTCGATTACGAACGCCGGCTGGCCAGACGGTTGCTCACGGCAGCAACACCTGCCGAGATCGTTCCTCGTCACATGAAATTGCGGCTTGATGAGTTGTTTGCGCGCCATGAAGATGAAGACGCTCCCGACTGGCAAAAAATTGCCGCAGCACTTGCTTTGCAACGCAAACTCACGATCATCAGCGGCGGCCCCGGCACGGGGAAAACCACCACCGTAGTCAACTTGCTGGCCTGTCTTCTCGAGCAGAATCCGTCTTGCCGGATCGCGCTGGCGGCGCCGACCGGCAAAGCAGCGGCACGGATGCAGGAAGCGATTCGCCAGCGCGCCGCCGCTCTGCCTGCAAAAATTCAATCGCGGCTACCGGCAGAATCATTCACCATCCACCGCCTGCTCGGTGTGACGCCCAATGAAGGACAGTTCCGCCATCATGCAGGCAATTTGCTGGCGGTTGATGCGCTGGTGGTGGACGAAGCATCAATGCTGGATGTCGCACTCGCTGCCAAATTGCTCGATGCTGTGCCATCCAATGCACGTGTCATCCTGCTGGGCGACAAAGATCAGCTGGCCGCGGTCGAAGTGGGCGCAGTATTTTCAGAACTCAGCGCAACCCCTACCCTCAGCCCGAACTGCATCGCCGGCCTGGCCATGTTGACCGGTATCGCCGCCGAAACCATTGTCCCACCGGCACCGTTGCATGAAACACCTTTGCACGACAGCGTGATCTGGTTCTCGAGAAATTATCGTTTTTCCTCAAATTCCGCCATCGGAACACTGGCCCAGGAAATCAATCGCGGACAGTCTGACGCGGCGATCGGCATTTTGCGTGCTGCCAGCGATTCATCGGTAAAATGGTTCGAGGACGGAGATCGTTTCCCTGCCGTTGCAACCATGCGGCATATCCTTGACGGCTATGCCGGTTTTCTGAATGCACTGCGCGACAATATCAACGACCGGATATCGGTATTCGATGCGTTCGACCGCTTCCGCGTCCTGTGCGCATTACGCCAGGGCACGCGCGGCGTGGATGAAATCAACCGTACCATCAGTCACCATTTCCGCCAGGCGCTGAACCACCCGCTCGATCCGGGAGAGCGTTCGGCATGGTATCCGGGAAGACCGGTGATGGTGTTGCACAACGATTACCTGATGAAACTGTTCAATGGTGATATCGGTATTGTGCTGCCTGACGATACCGGACAACTGATGGCGTATTTTCCTGATGCGGAAGATGGCCTGCGCGCCATTGCTCCGGTTCGCCTGCCACAACATGAAACCGCGTTTGCGATGACAGTGCACAAGTCGCAAGGCTCTGAATTCGATTCGGTGCTGTTGCTGCTGCCTTCGCAACACAGCCGGGTGGTCAGCCGCGAACTGCTGTACACCGGGATCACGCGCGCACGTCAGCGAGCGGCGCTCGCCGGCAGCGAATCCGTGCTACGGCAAACGATAGAGTCACCGACGGAGAGACGTTCCGGACTGATCCGCAGAATGGGAGATGCTGCCAGCGCAACCGTCTCGTACGAAACATGAAAATGGATTTGGTGCAGGGAGGGGACTCGAACTAATCGTGCAACCCATTGATAACAAAAGACATTCGGTTTTTTGAAAAGCGTTATACCGTCAAATATACCGTCATCAGATTGATGTTTGCGATAAAAAGACCGAATCATCCTCCTGAATCTGCCCGAATACTTGGTTTCTCGCTGCCGGGATTTTGATGCCCCTGAAATGCCTTCATACGTATGAAACGGGCATATCGCCACCCCCTTTTAGAAGCACCATGCCCCACTCCACCACGCAACTCTGGCATAGTATTGAAACCAGCGTTCAACAAAACCCAATGGCGACCCTAGATGAGCAAGGCCGTATAAAGCGAGCCCAGAAAGCCGCAAATGCTGCCGCCAAAAACCGACGCACCCGCAACAAGCCCC
>JAYFNP010000095.1:0-28946 GCA_034933385.1 Burkholderiaceae bacterium
CCAGCGCCTGTTCCGTGGTCGTTACTGGCGGGCGAAGATTCGGCATAATGATTGCGCGAGAAAACTGGCGCGCGGAATGTGGCAGGACACTGAACAGTCCGGCGCCGTCGCGCAAGTGAAGATGAAAATCGTCTGGACGAGTAATGGTAATTGTTTGTGGAGCGTAAGCTGACATGAGCATTCCTTGTTTGAACATGCGACAATTTTACTTTAGCCCGTCAAACGTCAAGGCAGGCAAGTGCCCTATGACGCAGAATCTTTGAATATAGTAGGGGTATGTATGAAAACTCATAAATTTATACAATACGATTTTATATATTTATACTATACACATACCTAGTATATTTTTAATTAAACCACCGGCAATAACGCTGTTAGGATCATTTCAGTCATGTTTGATGTATTTCTTGATGAAAAAATTACACTAAAAAATGGCTAACAGGCTTTCGAAAATCGTTACACGTACCGGTGATGACGGCACGACTGGTATCTGCGATAACCAAAGAATTGGCAAGGACGGTTTGCGCATACACACCATCGGAGAGGTGGACGAATTGAATTCGATGATAGGTTTGCTTTGCAGCGAACCATTACCGGAACTGTTGCATAAGGAAATGCAGGCCATACAGCATGATTTGTTTGATCTTGGGGGGGAATTGTCTATGCCAAACCAGACGGTACTGGATGACCGTCATGTTGCAAGGCTGGACGAACTACTACAGAAATACAATGCAGACCTGCCAGCGTTAAAGGAATTCATTTTGCCTGGTGGTTCGCGCCCTGCTTCGCTAGCGCATGTCTGTCGCGCAGTCTGCCGCCGGGCGGAACGTGCCGTGGTCAAACTAGCGCAAGCAGAACCGGTCAATCCGCGTGCAGTGCAATACCTGAACCGCTTGTCGGATCTGTTTTTCGTGGTGGCGCGTGAACTGAACCGGCAAGCAGAAAAAGAAGAGAAATACTGGGAAAAGTTGCGGCAACAACTGTACAGTTAAAAAATGGCGCCATCGGCGCCATTTTTTATCCTGGTCGAGCATCAGCTCCGTTTGTCATTTTCAATCATCGCATACGCTGAATGATTGTGAATCGATTCGAAATTCTCGGCTTCCAGCGTGTATGCCAACACCCGATCATCGGCGTTTAACATGCCGGCAACATCACGTACCAGGTCTTCGACGAATTTTGGATTGTCGTATGCGCGTTCAGTGACGAATTTTTCGTCCGGTCGTTTTAAAAGGCCAAACAATTCGCACGATGCCTGCGCTTCAATCTTGGCGATCAGTTCATCGAATGGGAAACTGCCGGCCAGCACGGTATCAACCTTGATGTGCGAACGCTGGTTATGTGCGCCATAAGCAGCGATTTCCTTCGAACACGGGCACAGGCTGGTTACCGGCACCAGCACTTGCTGGGCGATCTCCAGCGAACCATCGTCGCGAATTTCTGCGGTCAGGCCGACTTCATAATCCATCAGGCTTTGAACGCCAGATACCGGCGCAAATTTTTTAATGAAATAGGGAAAGGAAACTTCTATCCGTCCGCTTTTTACCTCAAGCATTTGAACCATGCTGCGCAGCATCTCGTCAATAACGCTGACATCCAGCGGCGTCGAATCAGGTTCGACCAGATCTTCCAGCAACGCAATGAAACGCGACATATGCGTGCCCTTCTTGTTTTCAGGCAATTGCACGGTCATGTTCCAGGTGCCAATAGTGGCTTGCACACCACTTGGCGTTTTCAGGCGGACAGGATAACGCACGCCTTTGACGCCAACACGCTGGATGGCTATATGGCGGGAGTCCGATGTATTTTGCACGTCCGGAATACTGGGTTTGGCAGATGTCACGATAGTTTTTGCCTTAATCGGGTCTCGCTGGGCTTTTGCCGTGCTGTCATCATAGTCGGTAATGGTACGGTCGCGGGAGTTCATGTGCCTGTCAGTATGGTCGCAAATCCTGTCATGCGGTTTTTCAGGATTCAATTATTGACGACCAGTTTTGGTCCGTCATTCAAAAAACGCTGCCGGATGGCTGTCGCAATGCCGCTGGCGTCCAGTCCGCACATAGCCAGCAGTTGTGTCACATCGCCATGGTCAATGAACCGGTCAGGCAATCCAAGCTGCAAAAGGGGTTTCTCAATGCCCGCCTCCGCCAGCACTTCCGCCACTGCCGAACCGGCACCACCCATGATGCAACCCTCCTCGACGGTTACCAGAGCGTCATGGCTCAATGCCAGTTGGAGTACAAGCTCTTTATCCAGCGGCTTGACGAAGCGCATGTTGGCCACGGTTGCATCCAGCGTTTCCGCCGCACCAAGCGCAGGAGCGACCATCGTTCCAAAGGCAAAAATCACGACTCCACGGCCAGTGCGGCGAATTTCGCCCTTGCCAATCGGAATGGTATCCAGATCGCGCTCGACCGCAGCACCGATGCCGGCGCCACGCGGATAACGCACCGAAGCGGGCCCATTATAGTGGAATGCGGTCGAAAGCATCCGGCGACACTCGTTTTCATCCGAGGCCGCCATGACGACCATATTGGGTATGCAACGCATGAACGCCATATCGTAGCTGCCGGCATGCGTTGCGCCGTCGGCGCCAACCAGACCGGAGCGATCGAGCGCAAAGGTGACATCCAGGTTTTGCAATGCAACGTCGTGGATCAATTGGTCATAGGCGCGTTGCAGGAACGTCGAATAAATAGCCACCACCGGTTTCATGCCTTCGCAGGCGAGACCGGCAGCAAAGGTGACTGCATGCTGTTCGGCAATGCCGACATCGTAATAACGGTCCGGATACTGCTGTTCGAATTCAACCAGGCCGGAACCTTCACGCATTGCCGGCGTAATGCCTATCAGGCGTTCATCCTGAGCGGCCATGTCGCAAAGCCAGTCGCCAAACACACGGGTATAGGTCAATTTTTTGCTGACGGACGGCAGGATGCCCTCGGCCGGACTGAACTTGCCGAGGCCGTGATACAGGATCGGGTCGGCTTCGGCCAATTTGTAGCCCTGCCCTTTCTTGGTGACCACGTGCAGGAATACCGGCCCCTTGATTTTGCGGATGTTCTGCATGATCGGGATCAGCGCGTTCAAATCGTGACCATCGATCGGGCCAAAATACTTGAAACCGAATTCCTCAAATACCGTTGCCGGTGCAATCACCATTTTCGCCTGAGTTTCCAGACGTTTGGCGATGTCGGCCACCGGCTTCGGCAGCACGGTTTTGGCGACATTTTTGGCAGCAGCGTAAAACTTGCCGGACATCAGGCGTGAGAAATAGCGGTTGAGCGCACCGACCGGCGGTGAAATCGACATGTCGTTATCGTTCAGTACCACCAGCAAGTTGATGTCGTCATAAACGCCGGCGTTGTTCAATGCTTCGAAAGCCATGCCGCCGGTAATCGCACCGTCGCCAATGACTGCGATCGAATGGCGATCTTCGCCTTTGCTCCTGGCAGCCAGCGCCATGCCGAGCGCGGCCGATATCGATGTCGATGAATGGGCGGTGCCGAATGCGTCGTATTCGCTTTCATCGCGCTTGGGAAAGCCGGACATGCCGCCGATCTGGCGCAAGGTGCGCATCTTCTCGCGACGACCAGTCAGAATCTTGTGCGGATAGGTTTGATGCCCGACATCCCACAGCAGCCGATCCTCAGGGGTATTGAACACATAATGCAGTGCCACCGTCAGCTCGATCACCCCGAGGTTGGACGACAAATGTCCACCAGTGCGGGATACCGAGTTCAGCACAAAATCGCGCAATTCATCGGTCAACTGCGCCAACTCGAGTCGCGTCAATTGACGCAGATCGGCCGGGCTGTCGATGTCATTCAGCAAACTCATATATTCATGCCTTACGGCGTACCACCAGATCGGCAATCTGATGCAAGCGCTCCGCCTTGCTGCCGAATGAAACCAGTGCGGCATGCGCGTATGCGCACAATTTGTCCACCAGCTGGCGGGAGGGTTCCAGACCGAGGATTGACACATAGGTTGGCTTGCCATCGGTCGCATCCTTGCCAGCCGTCTTGCCGAGTGTTGTCGAATCTGCGGTCGCATCCAGAATGTCGTCGATTATCTGGAAAGCCAAACCAATTGCGTTTGCATACGTTTCCAGCGCGGCGTCTTCGTCTGCACTGAGTGTTTTGCCGCACAATGCGCCCAAAAAAACTGCTGCACGCAACAACGCGCCGGTTTTCAGCCGGTGCATCTGTTCCAGTTCCGCCAGCGACAGCGATTTGCCGACACTGGCCAGATCAATTGCCTGACCGCCGCACATGCCCGCGGAACCGGCTGCTTTCGCCAATAGCCGCACCATCGCCAGCGTACGGGTTGCATCGCCATTGCCTTCTGACAAGACCGAAAAGGCCTGCGTCTGCAGCGCATCCCCGACCAGCAGTGCGGTAGCTTCGTCATACTGCACGTGGACCGTCGGTTTGCCGCGCCGCAGCACGTCATCGTCCATGCACGGCATGTCATCATGCACCAGTGAATAGACGTGAATCATTTCAACCGCAGTGGCGGCACGCGCCAGTAATTCCGGATCGGCTTCTGACAAGGCACCAGCAGCAAATACCAGCAACGGGCGCACCCGCTTGCCGCCCCCCAGTGCGGTATAGCGCATCGCCTGATGCAATCTGGTCGGCCTTTGCTCTGCCGGCGGCAAAAAAACCGACAGCGCGTCTTCGACAGCACGCTGGTTCGACTGCATCCAATGATCGAAGCTTGGTGTCATAGTCACTCTTCAGCCTCGGCGGCGTTGGCCATGAACGGCATGAGTATTTCGCCTTCCAGCACCTTGACCTGATTTTCTATTTGATCCAGTTGCCCGGAGCAGAATTTGACCAGTTCCGCGCCACGCTGGTACGCCGCAAGTGATGCATCCAGCGGCAAATCACCTGCTTCCATTTTGGAGACAAGTTGCTTCAATTCGGCTATCGCTTCTTCAAACGATGCCGGCAATCCTGCGACAGAGGATTTTTTTGACATAATCGGCTGGAAATTGTGCTCAGGCGGCCATTGTAAAGCAAACAGCTTGTTGGTTTTGGCCGGACGTCAGGCGCAATTAATAGACCCGATGATCCTGCCTCTTGTGGCAAAGCCATTTGCACAGCAAGACAAGGGCTGATTTGATGCGGTTGTTCATGATTCAGGTAATTCGTAAAATCCGATATTATAGCGGGCTTTAGTTGGCTATCAGCAATAACTAAGGAGTATTATCACCGGTTCCAGCGTTGTCGAGTACTTTTTCCCGACGCCCGTTTTGATTCTACTCTTCTGAACGACACCCTGCATGCACTCACTCTGGATGCTTTTTGCCACGTTCCTGTTCTCGCTGATGGGCGTGTGCGTAAAATTCGTGTCCGAAGGGTATTCCACCGTCGAGATTGTGATGTATCGCAGCTTGATCGGTGTCGTGGTGATTGGCGTGCTCATGACCGTGCGCGGCGCCGCCTTCAAGACGCGCTTTCCGCTTGCCCATCTATGGCGTGGCGTGGTTGGCGCGACGGCGTTCGGCTTGTGGTTTTTTTCGATGGCGAAATTGCCATTGGCGACGGCGATGACGCTGAACTACATGTCGCCGATCTGGATCGCTGCGATCCTGTTCGGCATCGGCTGGTGGCGCGGCAAGACCCATTTTGAGTGGCGGCTGGTGGCGGCAGTACTGGCCAGTTTTGTCGGCGTCGCGCTGCTATTGAGACCGTCGATCCATGCAGATCAACTGCTCTGGGGGCTGATTGGCCTGATTTCCGGCATGCTGGCCTCGTTGGCCTATCTACAGGTGCGCCAGCTCGGCATTCTCGGCGAACCGGAAGACCGGGTGGTGTTTTACTTTTGCATTACCGGCACGATCGGCGGCGCCATAGCCTGCTGGATCGGCGCGTTGCTGCCTGGTAGCGATGGCGTGGTCTGGCATGCGCACGACTTCAAGGGCTTCGCGTTGCTGACGGCAATCGGCGTCTTTGCTGCGGTCGGGCAGATGGCCATGACGCGCGCCTATCATCTTGGGAAAACGCTGGTGACCGCCAATCTGCAATACACCGGTATCGTGTTTTCCAGCATTTGGGGCATTCTGATCTGGGATGACCGCCTCGGCTGGCTTGGCTGGCTCGGCATGGCGATCATTATCTTGAGCGGCGTCGCGGCGACCTTTTTTGACGTGCGTCACAAGCCGGCGGCCGCATTTTCGGCCGCAAAAGACCTGCTGGCGGACGCCAAGGCAGACAAAGACGTCGCCGGCGTTTGATTTCACGCCATTCGGCAAGGGCGGCGTGCGAATAGAAACGCCAATAATGGTATGATCTCGGGATTCCGAGGAGCGTTGCGACACGTCATCGATGACGTTGCCAGGCTCGGATTTGTTTTTTTATGCAACGGCGCTCACGTAACTTTTTTCAGATTGACAACGAAAGGAGAAGCGTGATGACAACTGCACGCAAAGACGACTACCAGATTGCCGACATCGCCCTGGCCGAATGGGGCGACAAAGAAATCCGCATTGCCGAAACCGAAATGCCCGGCCTGATGGCGATTCGCGAAGAATTCGCCGCCAGCCAGCCGCTGAAGGGCGCGCGCATCACCGGTTCGCTGCACATGACCATCCAGACCGCGGTACTGATCCAGACGCTCGAAGCACTGGGTGCGCAGGTGCGCTGGGCGTCGTGCAACATTTTCTCGACCCAGGATCATGCCGCCGCTGCGGTGGCCGCCTGTGGCACGCCAGTGTTTGCCATCAAAGGCGAATCGCTGGACGATTACTGGGAATACACGCACCGCATTTTCGAATGGCCGGACGGTGGCTACTCGAACATGATCCTCGATGACGGCGGCGATGCGACGCTGTTGCTGCACCTCGGCCAGCGCGCCGAGAAAGACAAATCGGTACTCGACAAGCCGAGTTGCGAAGAGGAAATTTGCCTGTTTAACGCGATCAAGCGTTACCTGGCGAAAGACGGCAGCTGGTATTCGAAACGGATCGGCGAGATCAAGGGCGTCACCGAAGAAACCACCACCGGCGTCCATCGCCTGTACCAGATGCACAAGGAAGGCAAGCTGGCATTCCCGGCGATTAACGTTAACGATTCAGTAACGAAATCGAAATTCGACAACCTGTACGGCTGCCGCGAATCGCTGGTTGACGGCATCAAGCGCGCGACCGACGTGATGATCGCCGGCAAGGTGGCGGTCGTCTGCGGTTACGGCGATGTCGGCAAGGGCTGTGCGCAAGCTTTGCGCGCGCTGTCCGCCCAGGTCTGGGTGACCGAAGTCGATCCGATTTGCGCGCTGCAAGCCGCAATGGAAGGTTACCGCGTGGTGACCATGGAATATGCTGCCGAACAGGCGGACATTTTCGTCACGGCGACCGGCAACTTCCATGTGATCGCGCACGATCATATGGTGAAGATGAAAGATCAGGCAATCGTCTGCAACATCGGCCACTTCGACAGCGAAATCGACGTTGCGTCAATGAAGCAGTACAAATGGGAAAACATCAAGCCGCAGGTTGACCACATCATCCTGCCGTCGGGCAACCGCATCATCCTGCTGGCCGAAGGCCGGCTGGTAAACCTTGGCTGCGGCACGGGTCATCCGTCGTACGTGATGAGTTCGTCGTTCGCGAACCAGACGATTGCGCAGATCGAGCTGTACACCAACACCAAGTCCTATCCGGTTGGCGTGTACACGCTGCCCAAACATCTGGACGAAAAGGTCGCGCGCCTGCAGCTGAAGAAACTGAATGCGCAGCTGACGACGCTGACGGCGGCACAGGCAGCGTACATCGGTGTGTCGGTCAATGGGCCGTACAAGCCGAACCATTACCGCTACTGATGCACCTGGCCCCTGCCGTTTTGGCGGGGGCGCTTCGTCCCAACGGAAAGGCACCATGCGACTGCTCATACTCTGGGTTATCAACGCCGCTGCGCTGCTGGCGCTTCCCTACCTGATGGATTCCATTCAGCTCGGCGGCATCGGCTCGGCACTGATCGCTGCGGCGATTCTCGGACTGGTGAATACGCTGGTTCGGCCGGTCCTGCTGGTGTTGACCTTGCCGGTGACGTTCCTGACGCTGGGGCTGTTCATTTTCGTGGTCAATGGCCTGACTTTCTGGCTGGTGGCGCAAATGGTCAGCGGTTTTCATGTGGCCAGCTTCTGGTCGGCGGTCGGCGGCGCACTGCTTTACAGTATTATTTCGTGGGCTCTGTCCACGCTGATTTTGAGAGAATAAATGGCTCAACCTTACTTCAGCATTGAATTTTTTCCGCCCAAGACGCTTGAGGGCGTGGCAAGCCTGCGGGCCGAACGCAACTTGCTGGCGGCGCAAGGGGCAAAATATTATTCGGTCACGCTGGGTGCGGGCGGCTCTGCTCGCTATGGCAACAGCGATACCGTCACGGAAATCCACAACGAGGGCCGCGAAGCCGCACCGCACTTGCTGTGCATCGGTTCGCAACGCGAAGCCATTCTGACGCGACTCAAGGAATATCAGGCGCAGGGCATTCGGCATCTGGTCGCGCTGCGTGGTGATTTGCCGGCGGGCGAGGAACGTGCGCGCGGCGAGTTCCATTACGCGAACGAGCTGGTCGAATTCATCCGCAAGGAAACTGGCGACTGGTTCAAGATCGACATTGCCGCCTATCCGGAAATGCATCCGCAGGCGCCCTCGCCGCAAGTCGACCTGAAAAATTTCGTGCGCAAGGCCAAGGCTGGCGCCGATACCGCGATCACGCAATATTTTTACAACGCGGATGCATATTTCCGCTTCGTCGACAATGCGCGCAAAGCCGGCGTGACCATTCCGATCGTGCCCGGCATCATGCCAATCACGAATTACATACAGCTGGCCGGCTTTTCCGAGAAGGTCGGTGCGGAAATTCCGCGCTGGTTGCGCCTGAAGCTGGAAAGTTATGGCGACGATCTCGACTCGATCCGGGATTTTGGGCTGGATGTGGTCACCGAATTATGCGAGCGTTTGCAGGCCGGTGGCGCGCCCGGCTTCCATTTTTACAGCCTGAACCGCGCCAGTTCGGTTGTTGCAATATGGCAACGTCTTTCCCAGAGGGCGCCGAAATAATTCTAGGGTATAAGGAAAAATCAGCAAGTATGGCCAGATAAAAAGCGGTGTGTAAAATATACTGCCTATAGTATATTTTGGCGGTGTCCGGCGCCGTCATCGGAACCGAGCCGCTTTGACGCGCTCCAGACACAAAGCAGGGCTTTTCTGCCAGAATGCAGACGCAGATGTCGAATCGTCAATTTCACGGCAAAAAAATTTCTAGAACGGGTTTGACATGCACCGCCATTCCAGCCATGACTGGTTAAACCAACAGATTAACCCGACTCGCATCATGCTGGCGTATGCGGTTTTTGCTGCGTTGTGGATTATCGCGTCCGGCGCTTTTCTGACGTTTACCATCCAGGATCAATATCTTCAGGCCTGGATTGAAATCGGCAAGGGGCTGTTGTTTGTCGTGGTCACCAGCGTGCTGCTGAATCGGGTACTGACCTGGCATCAGACACGCATCAAGCGCCTGACGCATCTGTATGCCGCATTAAGCCAGTGCAACCAGGCGATTGTGCATTGCGTCAGCGAACAAGAGCTTTTCCCCAAAATATGTCAAGCGGCCGTTTCCCACGATGGCATAAGAATGGCGTGGATTGGGATGGTCGATCAGGCCAGCGGCCAGGTTCGCCCAGCCGCTTCGTGTGGCCAGGGAGAGGAATACCTGCGCGAAGTCCGGATCACCACCAATCTGGCTGAACCCTGGGGCCGCGGGCCGGTTGGCACGGCGGTCAATGAAAACCGGCCGGTATGGTGCCAGGATTTCAAAAGCGAACCGATGCTGACGCCGTGGCACGAGCAAGGACGGCAGTATGGTTTTGGCGCGAGTGCGGTTTTGCCGCTGCACAGGGGCGGCCTGCCGGTCGGCGTATTCTGTCTCTATGCCGGCAGGACGCATGCATTCGATTCGACGGCGCATCATTTGCTGACGGAAATGGCGCAAGACATCAGCTTTGCGCTGGACCGGTTTGAACAGGAAGAAGCGCACAAACGGATCGAACAGCAGGCGCGCGGCACACAATTACTGATGCAGCATTTTCTGGACAACATGCCGGGCGCGGTTTACATCAAAGACAGCGGATTGCGCGTGCTGCTGGCAAATCGCGGCTTTCAGACTTTGTTCGGCCTCGACCCGGCGGAGATGATCGGCAAAACCAACCGCGAAATTTTTTCGGACGACCTTGGCGCGAAAATCAGCCAGGATGACATGCGCGTGCTGGCTTCCGGCAAGGCGGAAACCGTGTTCGAGGAATATCAGGGCAGGCGGTTCGAATCGACCAAGTTCGTGATCGAAGACGAGGCTGGCGGCCAGCTGCTGGGCGGCATCACGCTCGACGTCACCCAGCGCCACTTGCTGATGGCGCGTCAGCAAGCGCTACTCGAGCTGAATGAACTGGGCGCCCAGTTTCCGGAAAAGGATTTTCTGAACCATGGGCTGGGGATCGCCCAGAAATTGACAGTCAGCGGGGTTTCTTTTTTACGTTTCATCAGTGATGAACCGAAAACCGATGAACTGGTTACCTGGTCGCAGAATGCCGGCGAAATTTGCGGCCTGGCTGATTATCCGATAACCGAGACAGGTGCTTGGGCGGAGTGTCTGCGGGAAAAAAGGACGGTCGTCATCAATAATTCTGGCGAGCACCTGCAAACAAACGGATTGCCGGACAGCGGTACCTTGCCGGCGCGGCTGGTGCTGGTGCCAGTGATCGAAGAAGGTTCGGTGCGGATGATTCTGGGTGCCGGCCACAAGGAATTTGACTATGACGAGGCCGACGTCATCACTTTGCAATTGATCGGCAACGATTTGTGGCGGGTCGCGCGCCGCAACCGGGTCGAGGCGGCGATGCAGCAGCAATTGGCCGAGTTGAAAGGGCTGAACCAGCAGCTGGAAGAAACGCACAACCAGCTGGTGCAATCGGAAAAAATGGCGGCCATCGGGCAACTGTCTGCCGGTATCGCGCATGAAATCAATAATCCGATCAGTTTCATCCAGTCCAATTTCAGCTCGCTGTCCGGCTACCTGGATGACTTGCTGGCGATCGATGCCGCGTATTCGGAAATCGAGCGCAAACATGGCGCCCAGTTGCCGCAAGCATTCGAACAGGTGCAGCAGATAAAAAATTCGGTCGGACACGATTTCATCGTTGGCGATTTGCGCCAGCTGATTGAGGAATCGCGCGAAGGAATGGAGCGGGTCAGAAAGATCGTTCAGGATCTGCGGAATTTCTCGCGGGTAGGCGAAACCGGCTGGCAGTGGGCCGATTTGCATCAGGGCATCAACAGTACGATGAATATCGTGCGCAGTGTGATTCGGGAAGAGGTCGAGCTGGTGTGCGAGTTTGGCGAACTGCCGCTGGTGCGCTGTCTGCCGGCACAACTGAATCAGGTATTCCTGAACCTGCTGGTGAATGGCGCGCAAGCGATCGCCGGAGCGGGACGGGTGATGGTGCGCACCGGTTGCGAGGGCGACCGGGTCTGGGTCGAAATCGTTGACAGCGGCAGTGGCATTGCGCCGGAAAACATGAAACGCCTGTTCGAACCGTTTTTCACCACCAAGCCGGTCGGTCAGGGGACCGGACTCGGGCTATCGCTATCCTGGAGTATCGTCCAACGCCACGGCGGAAAAATCGAAGTTGATTCCAATTCTGGCCAGGGAACGGTTTTCCGGGTTATCCTTCCGGTCGATTCGCAAACCGTTCCTGAAATTAACTAAGCCAGTACATCAGCGACCCAGATGAAGACCCCCCACGACCGTTTCTCCATTCTCGACAAACGGGCTTTTGTGCTGCTGTCGCTCGACCTGGAATTCAAGATTTGCGCGATCAGTTTCGCCGGACTGCACTGCCTCGGTTATGAAACGCAGCAACAGCTGCTTGGCCAGCCGCTGCAGGCGCTGGTTCCGAACGACCACTGGGACAAGGCCAGACTGGAAACGGCGGTTGAGCGTCTGAAACGGGATCGCGAACCGGCGTTGCTGGAATTCGATCTGTTGCATCGCAATGGCCAGCGCTTGCCGATGAGCTGGTGCCTCGACAGTCCTGCCGATCAAGATGATCCGTCATCGCCGTTGTTGCTGTTCGGCTTCGATACCACGACGCTCCGGCATAGCCAGCAAGCAGTCGCGCTGTTTCAAAGCGTGGCCGAGAATTACAGCGGCAGCATCCTGATTACCGACGCGCAGTCGCGCATTTTGTATGCGAATCCGGCGGCGCAGCGCATCATGGGCTATTCATACGAAGAATTGTTTGGCCAGAAGTCGTCGCAGTTCCGGTCGGGCGAGACGCCGGATACGGGTTACCGGCAACTGACGGAAGCGATCAAGAACCGCGAAATATGGAAAGGTGAATTCATCAACCGCCGCAAGGATGGCGAACTGTACGTCGAGAGCAAGACAATTGCACCCATCAACGGGCCGAGCGGCGAAGTGGAATACTATTTTTCGATTGGCGAAGACATTTCGCAGCGGCAGGAATACGAACAAAAGATCGAACGGCTGCTGATGTACGATCAACAGACTGGCTTGCCGAACCGCACTGCGTTCATGCGCGAACTGGCGGCTGCGATGGAATCGGCCAGTTTGGCCGGTCAAGGATTGGCCGTGCTGCATGTGGACTTCGACGACTTCAAAAAAACCAATACCGCTTTTGGCAATGACGCGTCCGATCAGGTGCTGGCGGAAACGGCGGTGCGCATCAAGGAAATCCTGCGGGAAACCGATGTGGCGGCGCGCATCGCCGGCGATGAATTTGCGGTGCTGCTCGGTTCGCGCCAGACTGGTGTCGAGGCCGACAGCTTGAACATTGCGGCGCGCCTGCTGGCGGCCATCCGCAGGCCCTATACCTTCACCGACCATAGCATTTCAATCACCGCTTCGATCGGGATCGCTTCCTTCCCGGAGTGTGGCGACAGCGCCCAGGATTTGATGACCAACGCGATGAGCGCGACGCTGCGGGCAAAACGCGGCGGCGGCAACGATTTGCGTCAGTTCGAGACAACGATGGCTGAGGATGAAAACGGGCGGCGCGAATTGCTGCAAGCCATCGAGCACGGCGAAATGGTGTTGCATTTCCAGCCGCAAGTCAGCCTGTTTTCTGGCAGCATCATTGGGGCCGAGGCGTTGATTCGCTGGAACCATCCGGTGCGCGGCCTGGTGTTTCCGGGCGAATTCATCCATATCGCTGAAGAAAGCAATTTCATCGTCGTGCTGGGCGAATGGGTGATCAACGAGGCGTGCCGCCAAATACGTGCCTGGCTGGATGCCGGTCTGCCGCCGGTCAAGGTGGCGGTCAATCTGGCTGCGCGCCACTTCCGCAAGACCAGCTTGCCGGCCTGCGTCGCTCAGGCGCTGGCGGCCTGGAAACTGGAGCCGCGTTTCCTCGAAATCGAGATCACCGAATACGCGCTGATGCAGGATATCGCCGCGACCATCCGCAATCTGGCGCAATTGAAGGAACTGGGGGTACGCATTTCGCTCGACGATTTCGGTACCGGCTATTCGTCGATGGCGTATCTGTCGCGTTTCCCGATCGATGTGGTCAAGATCGACCAGTCGTTCATCAGCGACATTACCACCAATCCGGCCAATGCGGCGATCGCCCAGGCGACCATCGCGATGTCACACAAGCTTGGCAAGCTGGTGCTGGCGGAAGGCCTTGAAACGCTGGAACAGCTGACTTACCTGCGGCGTTCCGAGTGCGACGAAATGCAAGGCTATTATTTTTCCAAACCGGTGCCGGCCGACGAAATGGCCGCGATGCTGCAGCAGGACCGTCGCGCTTCGCTGGCGCTGCAAAGCGATCAACGGGTACGCGATACCATCTTGCTGGTCGACGATGAAGCCAGCATCCTGTCGGCGCTGAAGCGGACGTTGCGGCGTGAAGGCTACACCATCCTGACGGCGGAAAACGCCGCCGAGGGCTTCGCGCTGCTGGCCAAGCATCCGGTAAAGCTGATCATCAGCGACCAGCACATAAACGAAATGACCGGCACGCAATTTCTGTCGCAAGCCAGGATCATGTATCCGGAAACGGTGCGCATTGTGCTGTCCGGCTTTTCCGAAATTGCGACCGTGACCGATGCGATCAACAAGGGCGCGGCCTACCGCTTCCTGACCAAGCCGTGGAACGACGAGCAACTCAAGGACGAAATCCGCGGCGCGTTGCGCCATTGGCGCGAGCTGTATGCCAGAGATGGTGACAACGCCCAGTAATGACGGATTTCTCCGGGGTATAGTTCAAAATATACCTTTACCGCCAGATGTTCTGCGGCAGTTTCAATATACATCCACCAGTATATTTCCCAGTGCGAAAACGGTCACAGCCGTTCGGTGACGATGTGATCGAGCGCGATGTCGCGCGGGCCGGGTGTGAATTCGATTGCCTGACAGGAGTATGCGATACCCAGCGTCAGCGGTCGCGGCGATACCGCCAGCGTGCGGTCGTAAAATCCGCCGCCATAGCCGAGGCGGAAATTCCCGGCATTGAACCCGACGCACGGCACTAGCAGCGCTTGCGGCAAGGCAACCAATCGTTTTTCGGCTGGCGTCGGCACGCCGAACGCATCGTTGATCATCGAATCGCCTGGTTTCCAGGCAGCGAATTCCAGCGGGCGGGCCTTGCCGGCGACCACCGGCAGTGCCAGCGCGATGCCAGCCGCTGCCAGACGTTCGTACAGAGCCAGCAAATCCGGCTCGCCGCGGATCGGCCAGAATACGCCGAGCGTTTCGACCGGCTGCGCCTGCAAGCGCTGCTCGAGTTGTGCTGCAATCGCGGCATCCCATTCGCTTTTCTGCGACGGGCCAATCGCATGCCGCGCGTTCAGCAGCATCCGCCGCAACGCGCTCTTTTCAATCATGCTTGGTGGTAAACTCATAGCTCAACTCTATTCCATTATGAGAAGTACGTTGTTACATTGGCCGAAAACTGTCGGGCTGGCGCTGTGTGCCGCCGCCATCGTGGCCCTTCCTCAGGTTCAGCTCGCGCAGGCGTCTGAACTGAGTGGCGCCGATCAAACCTTCATTGCGTTGCGCGAGGCGGCGCGCCGGGATCGGGCAGACAAGGCGGCCGAACTGGCCGACCGCCTGCGCGATTATCCCATACCGTCGTATGTCGAATATTACCGCTTGAAGACGCGCGTCAAGGATTTGCCCGAGGCAGACATCCGCTCGTTCCTGACGCGTCATGCCGGCAGCGCGATTGCTGACCGGTTGCGCAACGACTGGCTGCTGGAACTGGGGCGGCAGCGTGAGTGGGCGACGTTCGACCAGCAATATCCGCAATTCGTGCTGCAAGACGACGTGCAGGTCAAATGCTATGCGCTGCTGTCGGGCGCAGCGAAAGGCAAAAATGTTGCCGGCGAAGCGCGGGCTTCGCTGACCCAGCCGAAAAAATACGGCGAGGCTTGCATCGCGCTGATCACCACGCTGGCGCAAAACGGGCAATTCAGCGCCGACGATGTCTGGGCACAAATCCGGCTGGCCGGCGAGGCTGGCACTGGCAGCGTTGCCGAGAAACTGGCGCCGGCGGCCGATGCCGATAAAAAACAGGTGGCGCGCGCGGTCGATCTGCCGCTGCTGACGCTGGCGCGCGGGCCGCAAACCAGCCGTGCCGCCCATGAAACCTTTGTTATCGCGCTCGGCCGGCTGGCGCGCAAAGATCACGAACAGGCGGCCGCTTACGTGCTGAAGCATGAGGCCGGCAAATTGACACCGCAGGAACAGGCACAGGCCTGGGCGCAGATCGCGCAGCGGGCAACTTTCAGCCTGGCGCCGGAAGCGATCACTTACTGGCAAAAGGCGGGCAATGCGCCGTTGTCCGAAGAGGGAGCGCAATGGAAAGTGCGCGCCGCGTTGCGTGTCGGCGACTGGAAGATGGTCAAAGACGCCATCAACGCGATGCCGCCATCGCTGCAACGCGATCCGGCCTGGGTTTACTGGAAGGCGCGAGCGCTGCAAGCCGAAGGCCAGCGCGAACCGGCGCAGCAACTGTTCCAGTCGATTGCCGCCGTGCCGGAATTCTATGGCCAGCTGGCGCTGGAAGAACTGGGGCAGAAAATAAGCATTCCGCCACGGGCGCCGGCCGCGACCAGCGCAGAAATCGCGTCGATGGCGGCGAATGCCGGCTTCCAGCGCGCCCGCAAGATGTACGACCTGGGCTTGCGCTTCGAAGGCGGGCGCGAATGGAACTGGGAATTGCGCAAGATGAACGACCGCCAGTTGCTGGCGGCGGCCGAGTATGCGCGGCAAATCGGCTTGCTCGACCGGATGGTGAACACTTCCAGTCGCACCAGGCGTGAAGCCGACTACACCCAGCGTTTCCCGACGCCGTATCGCGAGCTGATGCAGGCCGAGGCGAACCAGCAAGGCATCGATCTGGCCTGGGCGTACGGCTTGATCCGTCAGGAGTCGCGCTTCGTGATGAATGCCCGTTCGCATGTCGGCGCCGCTGGCCTGATGCAATTGATGCCGGCGACCGCCAGGCACGTCGCGAAGAAGATCGGCCTGGCCGGCTTTAGCCAGGAACAGGTGAACGATCCGGCGACCAACATCAAGCTTGGCACCAGTTACCTGAAGATGGTGCTCGACCAGCTCGACGGTTCGCAGGCGATGGCTTCGGCGGCTTATAACGCCGGCCCGAAGCGGCCGCGTGCCTGGCGCAAGACGCTGGCCCAGCCGGTTGAAGGCGCGATTTTCGCGGAAACGATTCCGTTTGCCGAGACGCGCGGCTACGTGAAGAACGTGCTGTCGAACGCCACCTATTACGCCGCGCTGTTCGAAGGCCGGCCGCAGTCGCTGAAGGCGCGGTTGGGCACGGTCACGGCCAACTAGGCAGCAGCCTCGGTGCCAGAAATACACTGCACAGTATTTTTGCATGGCCGCAGAATGCGTGGCCAGGCAGCATATTTTCAGCATATACTCCGTCAAATCTCCGAAAAACAGGAAGCTTGATCATGAAATACAACATGATTGAAGTCGAAGTGAACGAAGAAACTGCGGCAGCACTGGCCGAGCTGGTCAACCGCTGCAACGATTGCAGCGCGATTTGCGACGGCTTTGCCAGCCACGGCGCGGCTTTCGATGTGGCGACATTGCTGGCGCTGCTGGCCGAAGATGCCGGCAAGATCATCAGCGAGCCGGAATCGTGGCAAAGCGCGAACATGCGGCAGGTGCTGGCCGGACACGGTTACCTGCTTGGCCGGCTGGTGCAATGAAAACCTACGTCGTCGGCGGTGCGGTGCGCGACCGGCTGCTCGGCTTGCCGGTGCAGGACCGCGATCACGTGGTGGTCGGCGCGACCCCGGAACGACTGGTGGCGCTCGGCTTCACGCCGGTCGGCAAGGATTTCCCGGTGTTCCTGCATCCGCAAACGCACGAGGAATATGCGCTGGCGCGCACCGAGCGCAGCACTGGCCCGGGTTACAAGGGATTCACCTTCCACACTGCTCCGGACGTGACGCTGGAAGAGGACTTGATCCGCCGCGACTTGACCATCAATGCAATCGCGCAGGACGAAGACGGCACGCTGGTCGATCCATTTGGCGGGCAGCGCGATTTGCAGGCCAAACTGTTTCGTCACGTGTCGCCGGCCTTCGCAGAAGACCCGGTGCGGATTTTGCGCGTCGCACGCTTCGCGGCGCGGTTTGCTGATTTTGCCATCGCGCCGGAAACGCTGGTGTTAATGCGGCAGATGGTCGCCAACGGCGAAGTCGATCATCTGGTGCCGGAACGCGTCTGGCAGGAACTGGCGCGCGGGCTGATGGAAGCGACGCCGTCGCGGATGTTCGCGGTGCTGCGCGATTGCGGCGCGCTCAAACATATCTTGCCGGAGCTGGATATATTATGGGGCGTGCCGCAGCCGGAAATCCATCATCCGGAAATCGATACCGGGGTGCATGTGATGCGGGTGCTCGACCTGGCGGCGCAATGCCGGCATCCGCTGCCGGTGCGTTTCGCCGCGCTGCTGCATGATCTCGGCAAGGGTCAGACACCGCAACAGGAATGGCCGCACCACCACGGCCACGAAGCGCGCGGCGTCCCGCTGGTGGGCGCGATCTGCGAACGGCTGCGCGTGCCGAACGATTGCCGCGATCTGGCGCTGATGACCGCGCGCGAACATGGCAACATCGGCCGCGGACTGGAAATGCGCGCCGAAACGATGGTCGCGTTGTTCGAGCGCTGCGACGCGATCCGCCGGCCGGAACGTTTTCTCGACCTGCTGAAAGCCGCCGAATGCGATTTCCGCGGGCGCAGCAGCCAGGAACGCAGCTTTGCCGACCAGCCCTACCCGCAAGCGGCGCACTGGCAAGCGGCGCTGGCTGCCGCGCGCGGCGTCGATGCCGGTGCGCTTGCCCAACAGTTTGCCGAGGAACCAAAACGCATCCCGCCGGCGATTCATGCGGCGCGGATTGCCGCAGTCGATGCTGTCCTGTCGCGCGTGAATTGAACGCCCGCTGACAGGTCACTTTGTTGTCATTATTCAAGGATGAAGGAGATGTGATGACCTGGAAAGACGCCGTCATTCGAGCATTAACCAGAATGTCACTGCGGCATCACAAGAATTTTTTTCGCCGAACGGATATTCTTCGAGAGGAACTTGAAAATATCAAACAGGATACCGGCTCAGTTGGGGCGACACCGGAACAAACATTAAGCAGAGTACTTCAGAATTTGCGCGATGAAGGGTATCTGGATTTTGATGGAAACGGCGGTTATACATTATTGGATAGCGTTTTTACCCCAACATCTTCAGATATAGCTGAACAGTATCCCGTTCCCGAACGGTCACCAACGACGATTCACAGAATTATCCGGGATTCTAAAATTGTTTCAGAACTAAAAAGGTTGTACTCCTTCAGGTGCCAGATTTGCGAAGTCAGGCTCGAACTGCCATCCGGATTTTACTGTGAAGCCCATCATTTGAAGCCTTTGGGCGCTGCGCATAATGGGCCCGATGTCAAAAGCAACCTTATCATCGTGTGTCCGAACCACCATGTGATGCTGGATTATGGGTCGATAGAATTGAACGAATCCATTCTGAAGCTGGATAAGCACTTGATCGATCAAGAGTTTTACGATTATCACAATAAGAACATCTTTCGGGCTGAGCACATGACAGACATCGCCTTGCCGCCGCGCGTGAATTGAACGTTCGCGCCAGCCGATTTTCCGGGAAAGTTGACCTCCGACAAGGGTAATTCCCCGGTTCGGGGCATAATCTAGCTGAAGCTTTCTTAACCCATTCGAAATGACACGCATGGACGACAAGCCCAGACCGGACGACAAGCCCATCGTTTTCATCAAGGAATTGACCGAGCGCGACCGGCCGTACCTGCTGAACCACTTCAAGACGCTGGATGCGAACGACCGTTTCCTGCGTTTCGGCAGCGTAGTCACCGACGAGGCGATCGCGCGTTACGTCGATGGCATCGATTTCACCCAGGACACGATGTTCGGCGTCTATGAAAGCACCAACAACATGGTCGGCGTCGGCCATCTGTCGATTGCCCGACCGGAATCGCTGCCGGTGCTGGAAGGCTGCGCCCGGCGGGAAAGCATCGCCGAGTTCGGCGTGTCGGTGCTGGCGGCGGCGCGGCGGATGAATGTCGGCACCCGGTTATTCGAGCGGGCGGTGGTGCATTGCCGCAACAAGAATGTCGATACGATGTACATCCATTGTCTGGCGTCGAACAAGCCGATGCTGTGCATTGCGCACAAGGCCGGCATGGAAATCCACCGTGATCACGGCGAGGTGGATGGCTACCTGAAACTGCCCGATCCGAACCGCGCAACGCTGCTGCACGAGGCGGTCGAGGAACGGGCGGCAACGCTGAACTACGCATTGAATGGCAAGTTCAAGGTGTCGATCGACTGGTTCCGCAACCTGTTCCACGCGAAATTGAACAGCCATCCGGAAAATAAGGACTAATAAATACCTCTAGGAGTATTTATGGCGGGCCAGGAAAAACGCGGCCCAATCCCGGTTTTCCCGCTATACCCCGGCAATAATGCGGTGCGGCAATTGCAGGATCGCTTCGGCGTTGGACGACGAAAAGCAGCGGTCAGCCGCTTCGCGGTACGGCAGCCAGACATGGTGCAGGTGTTCGCGCGGCGCCAGCACCACCGGCACCGTGCGCGGCACCAGCAGGCCGAACACATGTTCGGTATTGCGCACCACGCCCGGCGCGTAGCGGTGGCGCCAGGTCGGGTAGATTTCGTAACTGTTGGTCAGTTGCCAGTCGTGCAGGTTGGCCAGCGGAACTTCGCTGCCGGTCGACGCACCGCGGGCGACAATGCGGATGCCGGTTTCTTCCTGCACTTCACGCTTGGCCGTTTCCGGCAGCGGTTCATCCAGGCTGTTTCTTGAGCCGGTGACCGATTGCCAGAAGCCGGGCTTGTCGGCACGCTCAATCAGCAGCACCTCCAGCTCGACGGTGTGGATCACTACCAGGACCGATTCGGGGATTTTGTAGGCCATCGCCAGTTCGCAACAAAAAAGAGCGGGGTGTCCGCTCTTTTTATTTTACCGCTGAAACCCGCTCAAGACTTGACGGCAGGTTCCACATTGCGCAACCGGATATGCAGTTCGCGCAACTGCTTTTCGTCGACTGGCGTCGGTGCCTGGGTCAGCAGGCATTGCGCGCGCTGGGTTTTCGGGAACGCGATCACGTCGCGGATCGATTCGGCGCCGGTCATCATCGTGACGATCCGATCCAGGCCGAATGCCAGCCCGCCGTGCGGCGGCGCACCGTACTGCAGTGCATCCAGCAGGAAGCCGAATTTCAGTTGCGCTTCTTCGGCATCGATCTTCAGTGCACGGAATACCTTGCTCTGCACCGCTTCCTTGTGAATCCGGATCGAGCCGCCGCCGAGTTCCCAGCCGTTCAATACCATGTCGTACGCCTTGGCCAGACAGTGGCCCGGATCGGATTCGAGCAAATCCTCGTGGCCGTCTTTCGGCGACGTGAACGGATGATGGCAGGCATTCCAGCGATTGCCTTCTTCGTCATATTCGAACATCGGGAAATCGACTACCCACAACGGTTTCCAGCCTTCTTCCAGCAAGCCGTTTTTCTTGCCATATTCGGAATGGCCGATCTTGACGCGCAACGCGCCCATCGCGTCATTAACCACCCGCGTCTTGTCGGCGCCAAAGAAAATCAGGTCGCCGTTCTGTGCGCCGGTGCGTTCCAGGATGGCGCTCAGCGCTGCTTCGTGCAGGTTTTTCACGATCGGCGATTGCAAGCCGGCGGCGCCTTTATCCTTGTCATTGACCTGGATGTAGGCCAGCCCCTTCGCGCCATAAATCGCGACAAACTGGGTGTAACCATCGATTTCGGAACGCGGCATGCCGCCTTCCCCTTTCCTGGCGGCGCCGGGCACGCGCAATGCGACCACGCGGCCGTTGTCCATGTTGGCGGCATTGCTGAATACCTTGAACGGCACGTCCTTCATCACGTCTGTCAGCTCGGTGAATTCGAGCTTGACGCGCATGTCCGGCTTGTCGGAACCGTACTTGCCCATCGCGGTGGCGTAATCCATCACCGGGAACGGGTTCGGCAGATCGACGTCGATCGCATTCTTGAACACCGTGCGCAGCATGCCTTCGAACAGGTCGCGGATTTCCTGCTCATCCATGAACGAAGTTTCGCAGTCGATCTGCGTGAATTCCGGCTGGCGATCGGCGCGCAAGTCTTCGTCGCGGAAACATTTGGTGATCTGGTAATAGCGGTCGAAGTTCGCCACCATCAGCAATTGCTTGAACAACTGCGGCGACTGCGGCAGCGCGAAGAAACAGCCGTCATTGACGCGCGACGGCACCAGATAATCGCGCGCCCCTTCCGGCGTCGATTTGGTCAGCATCGGCGTTTCGATGTCGATGAAGCCGTTGGCATCGAGGAATTTGCGCACTTCCATCGTCACCTTGTAGCGCAGCCGCAGGTTGTTTTGCATCTGCGGGCGGCGCAGGTCGAGCACGCGGTGCGTCAGGCGCGTGGTTTCGGACAGGTTGTCGTCATCGAGCTGGAACGGCGGCGTGACCGACGGGTTCAATACTTCGAGCTGTTCGCAAAAGACTTCAATCTGGCCCGAAGTCAGATTGGTATTGACGGTGCCTTCCGGTCGCGCACGTACGGTGCCGGTGACGCGCAGGCAGAATTCGTTGCGCACCGTCTCGGCATTCTTGAACACTTCCGGCCGGTCCGGATCGCACACCACCTGCACCAGACCTTCGCGGTCGCGCAGGTCGATGAAGATGATGCCGCCGTGGTCGCGGCGGCGGTGTACCCAGCCGCACAGGCTGACGGTTTGGCCGAGAAGCGCCTCGGTGGTGAGGCCGCAATAGTTGGTTCGCATGGACATGGTTGTTACCTGTATGGATTCAAGCAGTGAGTCTGGTATGGCTTGCGTGGATAAAAGGGTGAAAATGCAGCGTACGTTATGTCGGCGCTACGACACCCATCGAAATAATGTATTTCAGCGCGTCATCGACCGACATGTTCAGTTCAATTACATCGGAACGGCGCAGCATCAGGAAAAAGCCGGAAGTCGGGTTCGGCGTGGTCGGCACATAGATGCTGACATAATCGCCGGGCAAATGGTTGCGCACGTCGCCACCGGGCGCGCCGGTGATGAAGGCGATGGTCCACAGGCTGTCACGCGGATACTGCACCAGCACCGCCGTCCGAAACGCATTGCCGGAAGACGAAAACAGCGTGTCGGATACCTGCTTGACACCAAAATACAGCGTATTTACGATCGGAATTCGCCGCAGCAGGCTTTCCCACATCTGATGCACGTAATTGCCGACGAAATTGCGTACCAACAGGCCGGTGACGAAAATCACGACTACCGTCAGCAGGGCGCCGGAACCGGGGATATGGAAACCGACCAGCGCATCCGGCCGCCAACTGGCCGGTAGCAGCAGCAGCGATTGGTCCATCGTGACAATCACCAGATGCAATACCCAGGCGGTGATCGCCAGCGGGATCAGTACCAGCAGTCCGGTGATGAAGTATTTACGCATGGGGTCGGTGGATGTGAGTCGTGAACGCTGTCAGCCGCACGGGCCGCCCATGCAGCTGCCGCCGAACGCACAGGGCGGCAATCCTTGCGACGCGCTGCCGCTCGCGCCTTCGCTGGCGATGGATGGGGCCGACAATTGTTTCTTCAACGCGGGTTTGCCGCAGGACGGGCAATCGGTCAGCAGCGGATCGGAAAGCTTTTGCAGCACCTCTTGCGCAAAACCGCATTCTTCACAGCGATAGGAATAAATGGGCATGGTAATTTCCGGAAAAACGTGCAAAACATTGGATTATAAAGGTTTTCCGAGCATTATTGCGCATATCGCGGGGCATGGAAAGCTTGCCCGTCCTGCCGGCACCGGACGCTAGGCCGCACTGGGTTCAGCTTGGGGCGGGCTGCCCGGCAACAGCGAGAAGACCAGCATGCCGGCCAGGCTGAGCAGCACGCCAACCAGTTGCGGCGGCCAGAAGCCTTCCGGCGCGAGAAATTCCAGCAGTATCCACGAGGTCAGCCCGAGAACCATCGACGCCATCGCGCCGCGGCTGTTGGCGCGCTTCCAGTACATGCCGAAGGTCAGTGGCACGAATGCGGCGACCAGCGTCACCTTGTACGCGTTCTCAACCATCTGGAAAATGCTGGAACCGGAATTCAGCGCAAACAGCGTGACAATCGCAGTAAATACCAGCACCACCACCCGCATCATCAACAGGAATTGCTTGTCGCTCTGGTTTGGCAGCCATTCGCGCAGGATGTTTTCCGAGAAGGTAACCGACGGCGCCAGCAAGGTCGCGCTGGCGCAGCTCTTGATCGCGGACAGCAACGCGCCAAAGAACATCACTTGCGCAAATACCGGCACCTTGGTCATGATCAGGGTCGGCAGGATCAGTTGCGAATCCTTGTCGATCAGGTTCTCGACCATCGCCGGATCGATCAGCGTCGCCGAGTAAGCCAAAAACATCGGCACGAACGCGAAGATGAAATACAGCACGCCGCCGAGCACCGACGCATTGCGCGCCACGGTTTCGCTCTCGGACGAGGCGACCCGCTGGAATACGTCCTGTTGCGGAATCGAGCCGAGCATCATCGTGATCCAGGCGGCGAAGAACCACAGCACTTCACGCGGCGACGGCTGCGGCCAGAAATTCAGCTTGCCAGAGACGGCCGCATGTTCGATCACCGCGTGCGCGCCGCCGACCATGCCGGAAATTTCCCAGCCGATGTACAGCATGCCGACCACGATGATGATCATCTGCAGGAAATCGGTGATCGCCACCGACCACATGCCACCCATCAGCGTGTACACCAGGATGCTGGCCGCGCCGATCAGCATGCCGATTTCCGGCGAGATGTAACCGCCGGACACCACGTTGAATACCAGACCCAGCGCCTTGATCTGCGCCGCGACCCAGCCGAGATAGGAGACCACGATGCACAGCGTGACCAGTACTTCTACCTTGCGGCCGAAACGGTCGCGGTAATAGTCGCCGATCGTCAGCAAGTTCATCCGGTACAGTTTTTTGGCAAAAAACAGGCCGACGAACACCAGACACAGCGACGAACCGAATGGGTCGGACACCACGCCGCGCAAGCCTTCTTTCAGAAATGCCGACGGGATGCCCAGTACGGTTTCGGAACCGAACCAGGTCGCGAATACAGTCGCGGTCACGACCGACATCGGCAGCGCGCGGCCGGCAATGGCAAAGTCTTTCGAATTGTTCACGTAACGGGCAGCGTAGATGCCGATGCCGACCGAAATGACCCAGTAGAGGATGACGAACCAGATTAGCGCATTCATTTATGTCGGGTGGCGTGAACAAATGCTGGTTGGGAAAAGATGGCGCATTATAACGACACCGGCAGGCATTTCAAGAAAATTCCGCAAGTGTATGAAAATACGCACATTTGCCCCATTTTGGCGCAAGCAGATGGAGCCTTCGCGTCAGTTCGAATCAGAACAAATGACGCAGGCTGGCTAACAACCGGATAATCAGAATGCCTGCCAGCAGGCCACCGCCGAAATAGATGATTGCGCCGAGCCGGCGGTTGATACGCCGTTGTTCGTCCAGCATAGTTTGCAACTGGCCGTTGTCTGGCACTGGCGGTGTTGCGTGATGGTTCAGCGCCTGATGAATCAGGCGCGGCAGTTGCGGCAGCAATTGGCTGTAACGCGGTGCTTCCGCTCTCAGCCGTTCGAGTAGTCCGCGCCAGCCGATTTGCTGCTTCATCCAGTTTTCCAGAAAAGGCTTGGCAGTTGTCCACAGGTCGAGATTCGGATCGAGCTGCCGCCCCAGGCCTTCAATATTGAACAGGGTTTTTTGCAGCAGTACCAGTTGCGGCTGGATTTCGATGTTGAAGCGACGCGAAGTCTGGAACAGCCGCAATAGCACCTGTGCAAATGAAATATCTTTCAGCGGCCGGTCGAACACCGGTTCGCAGCAGGCGCGCACTGCGCCTTCCAGTTCGTCGACGCGGGTATTCTTTGGCGCCCAGCCGGATTCGATATGTATTTCGGCAACGCGCTTGTAGTCGCGGCGGAAAAAAGCAATCAGGTTTTGCGCCAAGTAATTTTTGTCTAAATCGCTCAGCATGCCGACGATGCCGAAATCGAGTGCGATGTAGCGGCCGAAAGTCGCTGGCTCGGCCGACACCATGATATTGCCGGGATGCATGTCGGCATGGAAGAAACCGTCGCGAAAGACTTGCGTCAGGAAAATTTCGACGCCATGGCGCGACAATTGGCACACATCGACGCCGGCAGCAATCAGCTGGTCGCGTTGCGAGATTGGAATGCCGCGCATCCGCTCCATCACGATCACGCTGGTCGTGCAGAATTCCCAGATCATTTCCGGCACCAGCAGCAGTTCGGAACCGGCAAAATTGCGGCGCAACTGGCTGCCGTTGGCCGCTTCGCGCAGCAAGTCGAGTTCGTCGTGCAGGATATGGTCGAATTCGGCAATGACTTGTTTCGGCTTCAGCCGCCGACCATCGATCCACAGCCGTTCGACCCAGCCGGCAGCCAGATGCATCAATGCCAGATCGTTGTCGATCAACCGCTCGACGCCAGGGCGCAAGACCTTGACCGCGACTTCGCGGCCATCCTTGAGTACTGCGAAATGTACTTGCGCGATCGAGGCGGACGCCACCGGTTCACGTTCGAAGTGTGCAAACAACTGCTCCGGCGGCGCCCCCAGCGCCTGAGTAATTTGCATGATGGCCAGACGGGAATCGAATGGTGGCACCTGATCCTGCAGCTTGGCCAGTTCGTCGGCGATGTCGGTCGGCAGCAAGTCGCGCCGGGTGGACAGCACTTGCCCGAATTTGACGAAGATCGGCCCGAGGTTTTCCAGCGCACGCCGCAGTCGTTCGCCGCGTGGTGCTAGTGGCCGGTGCCAGACGAACAATGCTTTGGCCAGTCCGATAAAGCCGGCAGCGACCGGCCCCGGCGAGGCGAATTCATCCAGTCCGTAGCGCAACGCGATGCGCGCGATTTTCAGCAAGCGGAACAGTTTACGCATGGTGAGTTCAGGTGTCGGAGCGGATGGGTAAAACAAAACCGCCCGCAATTTCTCGCGGGCGGTTTCAAGTGTAACAGTTTGTCGGCGATTCGCCGATGCCTGGCTAGTTCACCTGCTGAATGCCGGCCAGCACCCAGCCGCCCTTGCCGGTCAGCGGCCGGGTCAGGTTCCAGACTTCGTAAAACTCGGTCGCTGGCGCATCCGGTGATTCCTTGATCGTGCCGGAAAACTGGACACTGGCCATTTGTTCGCTGCCGATGTTTTCGATGCCGAGCAGCGCAGCATCCAGGGTGATCACATCGGTTACGTTTTGCGAGGCGCCGCGCTCCTGCATCTGCATTTTCAGTTCGGCATACATTTCCGGCGTGGTGTATTCGCGAATGTCGTAGATATCGGCCTTGTCCCATGACGCTTGCAGGCGGATGAAATAGGTTTTCGCGCTGCGCAGGAAGGCCGGCACGTCGAAATCGGACGGTACGCCATACGGCATATAGGTTGCGGATGAAGCAGCCGCATCGGCCTGATAGGCGGCCGGCTGGGCTGCCTGTGACCCCAGGCCGGAACCGATTTCCGGTGTACTGCTACCGACCGATGGTGATGAATAGCCTGTCTGATAGCCGCTGGCATAAGCGTCTTGCCGGCCAGGTTCATCCTTTTTGCGCGTCAGCAGACGGAACACGAACATCAGCGCAAAACCGATCAGTGCCACCATCAGAATCGTGCTGATGATGCTGGCAGCCGCGCCGCCCAGGCCGAAGTGCGACAGCAGCGCACCCAGGCCGAGGCCGAGCAAGGCACCGCCGAGGATGCCGCGCCACGGGCTAGGCGGTTTTACTGCAGGTGCGGCTGGAGCCGGTGTCTGCCCGGCGGTGGGTTGGGCTTGCTGGGCCGGCGCCGCCTGCTTTTGCATCGGCGCCTGACGGGTTACGGTGGGCGATTGTTTGCCGAAAGAGCGGCCGCCGCCGAGTCGGGCAGCCTGTGCGTCGGTGGCAATCACCGACAGGCTGCTGGCGATCAACATCATGGCGATCAAGAATTTTTTCATGGTCACTCCCAATAGACTTGCGGGGTTTATGGTTTGATTCCGGTGTGAAGCGCTGCCACACCGGCGGTCAGATTGAAGTACTGGACGTACTCGAAGCCGGCATTATGCATCATTTCCTTCAGCGTCTCCTGATCCGGGTGCATGCGGATCGATTCAGCCAGATAACGGTAACTGTCGGCATCGCCGGCAATCTGTTGTCCCAGCCAGGGTAAAACCGAAAACGAATAGTCGTCGTACATTTTTTGCAGCGGTTGCCAGACTTTCGAGAATTCCAGCACCAGAAGCTTGCCGCCGTGTTTCAGCACGCGCTGCATTTCGGCCAAAGCAATCTCTTTGTGCGTCATGTTGCGCAAGCCAAAGGCGACGGTGACGCGGTCGAAGTAATTGTCGGCAAACGGCAGTTTCTCGGCGTCGCAAACCGAGATGGGGACGATCCGGCCGGCGTTCAACAGCCGGTCGCGCCCGACCTTCAGCATCGATTCGTTGATGTCGGTCAGCCAGACCTGTCCGTTCGGGCCGGCCTGTTTGGCAAACGCTTTTGCCAGATCGCCGGTGCCGCCGGCAATGTCCAGCACCCGGAATCCGGGGCGCACGCCGGCTTGCGAAATCGTGAATGCTTTCCAGATGCGGTGCAGGCCGGCCGACATCAGGTCGTTCATCAGGTCGTAATTGCCGGCGACCGAATCGAATACGCCAGCGACACGGCGGACTTTATCTTCTTCCGCTACGGTTTCGAAACCGAAATGGGTGGTGTTGCTCATCGTTGGTCCAACTGTCTGATTATCGCGGCGCGCAGTGCCGGCAGCAGGCCGCGCCGCGCGCTCAAAGTGTCTGGTGGCGTGGTGCGTTGCGCCGCCGCCCAGACCGGCGCCGGAAATTGCGCGTCGTCGGCAAAGCGCGGAATCACATGCCAGTGCAGGTGCGGCACGACATTGCCGAGCGTCGCCAGGTTGATCTTGTCCGGTTGCAGTGCCGCGCGCACCGCAGCTTCGACCTGCCAGACTGCCTCCATCAGTTCAGCGCGATCTGCCGGTGGCAGGTCGGTCATTTCCTGCACATGGGCTTTCCAGATCACGCGGCAAAAGCCGGGATGGGCCGGATCGTCGACCAGCACGACGCGCCAGCGGATGCTGTCGAACAGCAGTTCGCCCCCGGCCTGCCGGCACAGTTCACACTCGTTTTGTTCCATCATCGACCCTTGAAACTTCGTAAAATCATGGGGTATATACTAAAAAATGTATCCATGGCCAGATATTCCGCGGCGATTTTAAAATACATCCGCCAGTATATTTTCCGGCCGGTAGGCCGTTG
>JAYFNP010000096.1:0-4732 GCA_034933385.1 Burkholderiaceae bacterium
CTTCCTTTGCCAGAACGCGCCGTTCCAGTTCCTTGGTTGGCGCTGACATAGAAGCGAATCCCTGACCGAATGCAACCATCTCGAATCCGTCGCCGGTTAGCTGGGTCGCCAGTTGGGTCGCATTCCATCGGTCTATGGCGATTTCTTTGATGTGATAAATCTCGGATAGTTCGTTTATCTTTGCCCGGATCACTTCATAATCAATTACCGCGCCCTCAGTGGCGATAACGTGGCCTTGCCGTACCCAAACGTCATACGGCACGCGGTCGCGCTCAGAACGCCGTTTAATGCCTTCCTCGGGTACAAAAAAGAACGGCAACAGGTGAACCGTGCCGCCAATGTTGAATGCTAGAACCAGTGCCGCTATGTCGGTGGTGGTCGCAAGGTCTAACCCGGCATAACAGGTGCGCCCGGTCAGGTCTGGCAATTCCTCGTTGCACGCATCCCATGTTTCCATCGGCAACCATCTGGTGTTTTGCTCAGTCCAGATATTCAGCAGCAGACGTTTAAAGGTGTTTTCATATCCGGGCAGTTGTCGTGCTTTCGCGCATTCAGCCGCGAAATATTCTTCCTTGACCGATACGCCAAGGCCTGGGTGCGCTTTGTGCCAAGTTTTCGGGTCTGTCCAGTCATCCTCTTTTCCGGCTTCATAGATAACCGGCAGGAATGACGGATCATCGACGATGCCATCGCGTACCTTGACCGCGTAATCGTAAAGCTCATAGCAGAGTGAATGCCTGTCATAGCCAGCGGTCGTGATCGCTACGGTCAGCGGTTGCCGCCGTGCGCCGGTGGAAGTGGTCAGAACATCCCACAATTCACGGTCAGGCAGGGCGTGAACCTCATCGACAATAATGCCGTGCGCATTTAGCCCGTGTTTTGTGTACGCCTCAGACGAAAGCACTTTGTAACTGCTTGCCGTTGACGGTACAACTAATGATCGTTTGTATGCGCTTATGCGCTTTCTAAGCGGCTCTGACGCCTCAGTCATTTGGCGCGCCATCTCGAACACAATCGCCGCCTGATCGCGGTCAGCAGCAGCGGAATAAACCTCTGCGCCAGGTTCGTTATCAGCCATCAGCAGATATAACGCTATGCCACTGGCCAGCGTAGATTTACCGGCCTTGCGTGGTATCTGGCAATACATCGTGCGATATTTGCGCGTACCGTCGGCACGTTTCCAGCCGAATAGCGGCCGAATGATTTCGTTAGCCTGCCAGTCAGATAGCGCCAGCGGTTGCCCAGCCCATTCGCCTTTGGTATGCGTCAGGCACTTGGCAAAGAATTCCACGGCACGATCCGCCGCCTCAGCATCAAACCAGAATTCAGGTGGTGTCTGCAAATTTGCAGACGGCTCACGCTTAGTGCGTGAAGAATTTTTCGATTTCGTCGCCATCATCGCCTTTCGGAATAATCAACTTGGCACGGGCAGCAGGTGTTAAACCAAGCTCAGCAGCGTATGCGCGCATCTGCCCCAGCAATGCCGCCTTGAGTGGTTCGCCAGCCTTTACCGTTGCGACAATCTCGCCATAGGTCAGGCAATGCGCTTCCAGCACTGCGCCATCAACAGCCGTTAGAATGCCCAGCCGGTCAAGCTCAGGAACAATCCGCCGCCACTCCGTTAACGCCTCGCCTGTAAGCCATTCCGGGCACTTTGGCGCGCCCTTGCTTGGCATTGGTTCGCAATCATTAAATGGCCGCTTGCCGGGGTTTCCTGCCAGCTTTTTTAGTGCCGTTGGTGTCGGTCTATTTGCCATAATATGAAATGTCCAAGTGCGTTCGCGTGCGTGAAGGGGAACGGTCGGTTATTGGCCGCCGGTTTCTGGTGATTTTTGCCAGTTGTCCAAGTCATTCACTACGCCCCTGTTCCACGGATGATGCGGGCACAGCGGATCGCCGTGGGTATCACAGCCCTTGATGCAATCGCCGGTCGTTGGCAGTGTGCCGTGAGTGGCAGCTATGGCACAGCCCACACAGATTGAGTCTCTCGTTATTGCTTGCATCATTGTCCTTATGGTGTACGTCCGTTGCCGGGGTTAACCTTCCATCTGTCTGGCAGTCCTCGCATAACGGTTGCTCATTGAGTACTGTCATCCTTAACTTGCGCCATGCTGCTCCCGTTAGGGGTAGCGTCCTGTTTGGTGTCGTCTGCTTTGGCCTGTCCGCTTTCATCTTTGGCAGGTTCAGCCTGTGTTGTTTGAGTGCTGCTGGCATGGGGTAGCTTTGGCAAGTTTTCAAGTTTGCGGACTTCATCAATGGTCAACCATCCATCGGTTATCCCTTTGCTGTAGAAGTCTGCCCTGTTGGTGCTATCGCCTCTCAATAGCCCTTCAACGCTATGCTCGGCAAAGTACAGACGCCTACCGGATTCAGTCAGTAGCATGTTTCCGATTGCCTGTTCCCACATGCTCAGGTGCCGCCGCAAGGTGAGGGTGACAAACTGTCTGGCCATCTCGACAGAGTTCGAATAGTTCCCATGTCTTAAGTCGCCCACTACGGTAGGCGGTACGCGGAACAGTCGGCAAATTTCCTCAACAGAGAATTGCCGCGCTTCGATCCATTGCGCATCGTCCATGCTCATGCTGACCGTTTGATAGTCAACGCCTGCCTCAAGAATCGCCGTCTTGCCAGCGTTGGCTCCGCCTGTATGCTGGCTGTTCCAGCTTGTACGCAGGTTGTCACGCTGGGCTGTGGTCAATTGGCTGGGGAATTTCAGCACGCCCGATAACTTGGCTCCGTTGGTAAACGTGTTATTGCCGTGGTCTCGTTCAGCTAGTGCCAGACTGACGGTTTCACGCGCCGCGGTAATCGGGGATATGCCTAAAATCCCATTGTCGGATCGGTGGCGCAGGTGGAACATTTCATATTGCAACAGGCGGCTATGATTGCCCTTGCTGTCCGAGTATTCATAGGCCAGCCGTCCGTTGTCCAATTCGAGAACGGTCACGCGGTCAGCAGGAATCGGAATCAATTGCCGTACCTGCCCATCGTTGCCGCGGATAATTCGCGCATAGGCATTACCGCGCAACAGGACAGACGCTTGCATCATTTCGCGGAATTCAAGCGCTGACTGCCGGTCATTCGGTGCATCGTGCAAAACCTCATACAGCGGGTGATCGGTTGCCTTTTCCCGGCCATCGTCATCTGTGCGCTGGTATAGAATCAGCGGCAAAGATGCAATGGTTTCCGATATGGCCGCTACGCAGGAATACACAGCAGACAGACTTTCCGCCTTGCCGGTGGGCGCGCTCAGTAACGCTACCGCATCCCATGACGGCTCGACTGTTCGTTTTTCCATCCCAAAGTAACTCAGGGCGCGGGTAATCAGATTCATTTAGAATGTCTCCAATGTCAGGAAGCGCAAGCCAACCGTTTCATAACGGTTGTTTCGTTTCCAGTCAGCCATCGCACGCTTGGCGACCGTGGTATCCAGATAGGCAGGATCGCCGGTAATCGTGATTTCGAACAAGTCAACGTCGATTAGGTCGCGGGTCAATTGACCGCTTCGCATCTCCCATTTGTCGCCGCCGTCAGGAACACGAAAACCGAAAGAACAGCCGGAAATATCGCCACGTTCCACCAATACGCCCAGATCGCGCGCATAGCTGGTATCTGGCAGGGAAAGCTCAAACGCCAGCCCTTTACCATCGTCAGACAGTGACAAGGTGCCCGATCCGCAACGCCCCAGCACTTGTTTGGTGTCGTGTTCCAGCAGTGCCCGGATTGGGTCTGGCTTTTGCAAGGTGCGCTTGAATGCCCCCGGCCGGATCGTTTCAACAAACCCGCCCAGGTCTTGACTGAGTGAGTTGTAAACGGCCGCATAGCCTGCCAGCTTGCCGGGGGAAACAGCGCGAAGATTGCCGCCGCTTCGAATTTCGAAACTGTTCATCTTCGCGCCTCTCTTTACAGCGTTACGTCGTCAGCTACTACGAAAGCATTCGGGTGACGTATCGCTACATCACACGTTGCCATCGCTCGGACTTTCACGCCGCCCCTTGCGTATGCCGTGCTTTCGTAAGGATTGACCAGAATATCCAGTTCACTCCATACGCCCAGCATCACTTGGCTAAAGTCGCCAAGAATCAGGCGGCCGGTGTCGGTTGCGGAATCTTTAACCGGCACTTGGTTGGTCACATATAACGGCAGGTCTGCCATGCGACCGGATTCAGCCAGATATTGCGCGCCTGCCGTGGTCGATTTCAGCGTGCCGCGCAGCTTAGTTGCTACTGCCGGGTGCGTCAGGAATGCGCCAGCGGAACCGTTGACCAGTTCGATTTTTTCCAGCATCGCCAAAATGCCCGCCCAATCCAGCGTTGCAAGGCTGGCGGTTTGAATGCCAGTCGTTGCCAGAATGCCGGTCGGTTCATTCGTGCCGCCTCCAAGGATCATCGCGCTATCAATCGCCTGTGCGAGTGCGAAGCTCATATCGTCGCGGATCAGTTGCTCGATACCCGGTGACGATTGCTGAATCAGTTGACGCGACATTTCAGCCAGTGCGCCGACGTGTTTCGGGGTCAGGCTCTTGGTGCCGAACGTCATGCCGGATTCGGACAATGCGCCGTTCTCGGCAACCCAGCCAGACGTTACGCCCGAACCATAAGCCGGGATTGCTACATCGCCAGTCAAACCCGTAAGAACCCTAGCGCCAAGCTGACGTGCTAACAGGCGGTTACGAAAAGGCTCAATGAATTGATCTGCCCGGTGGATCGTTGGCGTGATCTGGCTGGCCGTG
>JAYFNP010000097.1:0-10497 GCA_034933385.1 Burkholderiaceae bacterium
AGTGACGGTCGAAATGGACGACAAACTGTCAGTGGTCAAGGATATTTTTGACAGTTCGAAATTTCACCATCTGCTGGTCACCGAACACGGCAAATTGTTCGGCGTCATTTCCGACCGCGATTTACTGAAAGCCATCAGCCCGAACATCGGCACGATGACCGAAACCTACAAGGATGCCGCAACACTGAACAAGCGGGTGCATCAAATCATGTCGCGCAAGCCGGTTACTTTGCCACCGAACGCCACCGTACGCGACGCGGTCGACCTGTTCAACAAACACACCATTTCCTGCATTCCCGTCGTCGACCAGGAATTCCGGCCGGTCGGCATCGTCAGCTGGCGCGACGTGCTCCGCAATGTCTTCCAGAAGTGACGGTGAAACGCCGCATTTGACAACGCCCGAAGCCATTCGAGCCGGCACACGACGAACTGGCTAGAATGCACTTGTCCAAACGCTCCACAAGGAGATGCATCATGCCCACCAAGAAAGAGATTCTGGCCGCGTTCGAATTTCGCCATGCCTGCAAGCAGTTCGATCCGGCGAAGAAAATCTCCGCCGACGATTTCGCCTTCATTCTGGAAGCCGGACGGCTTTCCCCCAGCTCGTTCGGTTTCGAACCCTGGCGTTTTGTCGTCATCCAGAATCCCGAACTGCGCGCGAAACTCAAACCGGTGGTCTGGGGCGCACAGGGACATTTGCCCACCGCGAGCCATTACCTGGCGATCCTGTGCCGCAAGGCAGACATGCGTTTCGATTCGGTTTACATCGAGCGCTTCATGCGCGAAGTGCAGCATCTGCCGGAAGACAGCATTGAGCGTCGGCGGGAACGCTACCGGCTGTTCCAGCAAAATGACCTGAAATTGCTGGAAAGCCCGCGCACGCTGTTCGACTGGGCCTGCAAGCAGGCATACATCGCGCTCGGCAACATGATGACCGCCGCGGCGCTGATCGGCATCGACTCGTGCGCGATCGAAGGGTTCGACCAGCAAGCGACCGAAAAAGTGCTGGCAGATGCCGGCGTGCTGGATACTGAACACTTTGGCCTGGCGGTGATGGCCGCGTTCGGCTACCGCATCACCCCGCAGCCGCCCAAGACCCGGCAGACGTTGCAAGAAGTTGCCGTCTGGATCGAATAAACGAACAATTTCCAGGGGTATATGACAAAAACACCCAAGACGGCCAGGAAGTAAGCGGTTATTTTAAAATACACAGGGCAGTATATTTTGGGCTAAAAACACTGCCGGCACACGCGTTTTCAGGCGGCGCGTACCTTGAGCAAGGATGCGATCTGCCAATCTTCAATCGCATACAGTTGATCGATGAATGCCACCGCGAAGCTGCCGGGCCGGTCGCTGACCTGGATCGCCAGATCGCCGCATAAGCCGTAGTAACCGAAAGCTGCGGCGGTCGCCTTGGCCGCGTCCGCTCGGTCGGCCGCACAGAACGCGCCGACCACCGCCGACAAGCCGCAACCGCTGCCGGTCACCTTGGTCATCAGCGGCTGGCCATTGGCTACGCGAAATACGCGCTGGCCATCAGTGATGCAGTCTTCCGCGCCGGAAATGGCGACCACGCACTTCATTTCCTTCGACATCTGCTGGGCGGCCTCGACCATTTCATCGGCCAGTTCGAGCGACGAATCGACGCCCTTGGTCTTGATGCCGGCCGATTGCAGCGAAAAGATTTCCGACGCATTGCCGCGCAACACCGTGATCGCACATTCGTTCATGATGGCCTTCACTGCGTCGGTCCGCAACCGGGTGGCGCCCGCGCCGACCGGATCGAGCACCACCGGCACGCCCTGCCGGTTCGCCGCCTTGCCGGCAACGATCATCGAATCGACCCAGTCCGGCTGCAATGTTCCAATGTTCAGCACCAGCGCGCCGGCGAAAGCGACCATTTCCTCGACCTCGTCGCGGCAATGCGCCATTACCGGGGACGCGCCCAGCGCCAGCAAAATGTTGGCCGTACTGTTCATCACGACATAATTCGTGATGTTGTGGATCAGCGGCGCAGTTCGACGGATCGAGGCGCGCGCTTCGATGGTGTAGTCAGCAAAGTTCATAACGAATACTCCGTAACCATTCAGGATTCTTCCCGATGGCGACAATTCGCCTTCGTGCAGTGGCAATACAATGCCAGCGAGTGGTTGACGATGTCAAAGCCGCGATCCTGCGCAATCTTGCGCTGGCGCTTTTCGATATCCTTGTCATGGAATTCCTCGACCCAGCCGCAATCGAGGCACACCAGATGATCGTGGTGCTCGCCCTCGTTCAGCTCGAAAATCGCCTTGCCGGTCTCGAAATTATTGCGCTGGAGCAGTCCGACCTGTTCGAATTGCGTCAATACCCGATACACTGTCGCCAGCCCGACTTCCATGTGTTCCGCCAGCAAAATCTTGTAAATGTCTTCAGCCGCCAGATGCCGGACCTGGCTATTTTTGAAGATTTCTAGAATTTTCAGGCGCGGCACGGTCGCTTTCAGACCGCTGGCCTTGAGGTTCGCAGGATTGTCGCTCATATTTTCGTTCACGTACTGTTGAAAGAGAGAATTGCAGGTTATTGCTCACAGCAGGGCTATCTGTTTTATCATATAGCGTTTTGGCATTCTTGCCCAATTATTACCCACGAACCGAGTATGGCCATACAAATGTTGCTTTCTACCAGCCGCCGTGCGCCGGCCTTGGGCGGTGCCTTCCTCCTTATCCTGGCGACCGGCCTGTCTGGATGCTCTTCGAAAAATCCGCTGATCGACGCCCCCTCGGCCAGGACAGCGCCCGAGCCTGCCGTTTCGTCCGAACAAGCGAAACCGGTTCCCGCTGCGCCGCAACAACCGGCCACTCCGGCTGCGCCGGTCGGGACAAAACCGGCTGCGGCACTCAAACCGGTGGTTGAAACCAAACCGGCACTGCAAGCTGCTCCCGCAACGCAGACAGCCGCCACGCCAGCAGCGCCAACCGAAACCAGGCAAGATGCGACACGCCAAGTTCCGGCCGGATCCAAATCCGTTGCGGCAGTTCAAGCGCCGACCGCAGTAAAGCCGGTAGTAACGCCAAGCACCTCTGCCGAAACCAAGCCGGCGCCAGCCACACCAATAGCCGCAGTTTCTCCGGCAACGACATCCGCAAAAACGACGGCCATTCAGAATCTGGACAAGCCGGCGCCAACCGGCATGCAGCGCCTTGTCAGCATATTCAAGCCATACCGTATTGACATCCAGCAAGGGAATTTCGTGTCGCAGGAAATGCTGTCGCAGTTGCGCGAAGGCATGACCAAAGAACAGGTGCGCTTCCTGCTCGGTTCGCCGCTACTGACCGACATGTTTCATGGCTGGCGCTGGGATTATCTGTTCCGGCTGCAAAAACCGAACGGCCAATTGACCGCCAACCGGGTCACGATCTACTTCAAGGACAACCGCGTCGTGCGTTTCGAAAACAGCCCATTGCCCAACGAGGTCGATTACCTTTCGACTATCGCCGATCCGGATGCCAAAGTTAAGCTCGCTCCGGCCAAGCCAGAAGTCAAGCCGGCAACCAAACCGCCAGCCCAGCCGGACGGAAAATCAAAAGACAAGCCGGATGAACGGCCATACGATTAACCAGAAGACCACTCCGAAACCGGAGCAACCACTCGCATGAACAAAATGAAAATCGCCGTAACCGGCGCCAGCGGCCGCATGGGCCGCATGCTGATCGAAGCCATCATCAATGCAGACGATGCCTCGCTGGCCGGCGCGCTGGACCTTCCCTCATCACCTAACGTCGGTACCGATGCGTCGCAATTTCTCGGCAAGCCGTGCGGCATACCTGTTGAAAGCGATCTGACGCGCGGTCTTGCCGGCGCACAGTACCTGATCGATTTCACCCGCCCGGAAGGCACGCTCAAGCATCTGGAATATTGTGCAGCGCACGGCATCAAGGTGATCGTCGGCACCACCGGTTTCGACGAAGCCGGCAAGGCGGCCATTGCCGCAGCGGCAAAGAAAACTGCCATCGTATTCGCGCCGAACATGAGCGTCGGCGTGAACGTCACGATGAAACTGCTGGAAATGGCGGCCAAAAATTTCTCGACCGGCTACGACATCGAAATCATCGAAGCGCACCACCGCCACAAGATCGACGCCCCGTCCGGCACCGCGCTGAAAATGGGCGAAGTGATCGCCGATGCGCTGGGCCGCGACCTGAAGGAATGCGCGGTGTATGCGCGCGAAGGCGTCACTGGCGAACGTGATCCGTCGTCGATCGGCTTCGCAACCATCCGCGGCGGCGACATCGTCGGCGACCATACGGTGCTGTTTGCCGGTATCGGCGAACGCATCGAGATCTCGCACAAGTCGTCGAGCCGCGTCAGCTATGCGATGGGTAGCCTGCGCGCCGCCCGCTTCCTGGCCGACAAGGCGACCGGCCTGTATGACATGCAGGACGTGCTCGGCTTGCGCTGAGCCCACCTTCCGGCGACAGGCGGCCCAATGAAACCGGCAGCAATCGTGACGACCGTCGCACTGCATGCCGCCGCCTTCGGCGCTGTCGGAATGATGATGCCTGAAGTTTCGCTGCGCACATCAGCGCAGCCGCTCGAAATCTCGCTGCTGCCCGCATCGACCGCAACAGCGGACGCGCCTGTTCGGGGTAACAGTCTGACGCCGTCACCGGCACGCAGCCACGCGGCCATGCCACCCATTGTGGCGCTCGCTGCTAATCCCTACCCTTATCCCACACCAACGATTGCTCCGGCAAATGGTTCAACCACAGCGGGCGCCGTCGGAGCATCCGGCACGAACGGCGCGGCCGGCTCTGGCGCCCGAACCCCGGTTTCACTGCCGGCCGATCATGCCGCCAGCAACCGCAAACCGGTTTATCCGCTGTTGTCGCGCCGGAATGATGAACAGGGCACGGTCATACTGCGCGTACTGGTGACGGAAGATGGCCGTGCAGGCAGCGTCCAGCTCGCCCAATCCAGCGGCCATCCGCTGTTGGACGAATCCGCGCAAGCGGCGGTACAAGTCTGGCGCTTCCGCCCGGCGATGCGCAACAACCAGCCGATCGCCGAGTGGTACCGGCTTGCCATTCCGTTTAAACTACGCTCTTGATCCATTTCCCAGACCATCATGAATTCTGCAACGACAAATATCGGACTGGCGCATTACTGGGCGCAAGGCGACTTCGTCAGCCACGCGGTCGCCTATGTGCTTCTGGCACTGTCGATCGCCAGCTGGTATTACATCCTGTCGAAAGCCTGGAGCGCATGGCGCATCCGCAAAAGCGCCCATGCGCTCGATGGATTCTGGAAAGCGGCCAACCTGACCGATGCGATTGCGCTGCTGCAAGCCGCCGACAGCGAAACGGTGTATGCGCCGCTGGCGGTGCATGCCGTCGAAGCGGCCAGCATGCAGGCACAGGGCGGCGGCCACGGCACGCCGTCGCTGAACGCCTCGACCGATCTGGCAGAACTGATCACGCGCACGCTGCGCCGTGAAATCGGCCGCGTCTCGGCGCGGCTGGAAAGCGGCCTGACCCTGCTGGCTTCGGTCGGTTCGACCGCGCCGTTCATCGGCCTGTTCGGCACCGTCTGGGGAATTTACCATGCGCTGGTCGCAGTATCGGCTGCCGGTACGGTACAGATCGACAAAGTCGCCGGCCCGGTTGGCGAAGCGCTGATCATGACGGCGCTCGGACTGTTGGTGGCGATCCCGGCGGTGCTGGCGTATAACGCATTCACCCGCGTCAACCGGCTGACCCTGGCCGAACTCGACGGCTTCGCCTACGATTTGCACGCCTACCTGACCACCGGCGCGCGCGTCGGACACTAGGAGCCAAGCATGGCATTCGGCAGTTTCAACGACGAGGGGCCGCACAAACCGATGGCCGACATCAACGTCACGCCGATGGTCGACGTGATGCTGGTGCTGCTGGTGATTTTCATCATCACCGCGCCGCTGTTCACCCATGCGGTCAAGCTCGACCTGCCGCAGGCGCAAACCGCGCCGGCGCCGGAAAAGCCGGAAACGATTTCACTGTCGATCGACGGTCAGGGTCGCATCTTCTGGGGCAACGACGAAGTCGCGCCGGAGGAATTGCCGCAACGGATGGTAGCCGCATCGCAAAAACAGCCATTGCCAAGTTTGCACCTGCGCGCCGACAAGGAAACCCGCTATGACGTGATCGCGCAGGTGATGGCGACCGCGCAAAGCAGCGGGCTGACCAAGATCGCGTTCGTTACCGAGCCGCAAAAAGCGAAATGACGCCGTTTTAAGCCCCAAATAATACTAGGCAGTGTATTTCCAAACTGCCGCGGAACACCTGGCCTAACAGCTATTTTTTCCGATATACCCCGCATTTTTTGCAAAAAACCAGGTTAGCCTGCAATGGCTGTGCGCTTGCGGCAAACGCGCCGGAAACGATTTTCCGGCCAGCCGAAACGGTATAATGCTTCTTTTATGCCTATCTAATTCTGCATCACCCACCATGCAAGAAAAATACAACCCTGCCGAGGTAGAAAAATCGGCGCAAGATCACTGGAAAACCACCGACGCTTTCAAGGCGGTCGAAAACGATCCGCGCTTCCCGAAAGGCAAGTTTTACGCCTGCTCGATGCTGCCCTATCCGTCCGGCCGCCTGCACATGGGCCATGTGCGCAACTACACGATCAACGACGTGATGTACCGCTATCTGCGGATGAACGGCTACAACGTGCTGATGCCGATGGGCTGGGACGCGTTCGGCATGCCAGCGGAAAACGCTGCGATGGCGCATCAGGTGCCGCCAGCCGAATGGACCTATTCGAACATCGAACACATGCGCGGACAGATGGCATCAATGGGACTGGCGATCGACTGGTCGCGCGAAATGACCGCCTGCAAGCCGGAATACTACAAGTGGAACCAGTGGATGTTCCTGAAGATGCTGGAGAAAGGCATCATTTACCAAAAGACCGGTACCGTGAACTGGGACCCGATCGACCAGACCGTGCTGGCCAACGAACAGGTGATCGACGGACGCGGCTGGCGCTCCGGCGCCTTGATCGAAAAACGCGAAATCCCGATGTATTACGCAAAGATCACCGACTACGCCGAAGAATTGCTGAATGAAGTCGACCATGGATTGCCTGGCTGGCCGGAACGGGTGCGCATCATGCAGTCGAACTGGATCGGCAAATCGACCGGCGTGCGCTTCGCATTCACGCACGACATCCAGGACGCGGATGGCCAACCGATCGACGACGGCAAGTTGTGGGTATTCACCACCCGTGCCGACACCATCATGGGCGTCACTTTTTGCGCGGTCGCTGCCGAGCATCCGCTGGCCAGTCATGCGGCACGAAACAATCCCGAACTCGCCGCCTTCATAGCCGAATGCAAAAAGGGCAGCGTGATCGAAGCCGACATGGCGACGATGGAAAAGAAAGGCATGCGCACCGGCTTGTTTGTCACGCATCCACTGACCCAGGAAAAGGTTGAAGTCTGGGTCGGCAATTACGTACTGATGAGCTATGGCGACGGCGCGGTGATGGCAGTGCCGGCGCACGACGAGCGCGATTTTGAATTTGCGAAAAAATATCAATTGCCGATCACGCAAGTGATCGACGTCGATGGCCAAACCTTTTCGACCGACGCCTGGCAAGAGTGGTATGCCGACAAGGAACACGGTCGCTGCGTCAATTCAGGCAAATACGACGGTCTGGATCACCAAGCGGCCGTTGATGCGATCGCCGCCGATCTCAGTGCGCTAAATCTCGGCGAGAAGAAAATCACTTACCGGCTGCGTGACTGGGGCATTTCGCGCCAGCGTTACTGGGGCACGCCAATCCCGATCATCCATTGCAAAACCTGCGGCGCCGTGCCGGTGCCAGAAAAAGATTTGCCGGTCGTGTTGCCGGAAGATTGCGTACCGGACGGCAGCGGCAACCCGCTGAACAAGCATCAGAAATTCCTGAGTACGACCTGCCCGAAATGCGGCCAGCCGGCGCGACGCGAAACCGACACGATGGATACCTTCGTCGATTCGTCATGGTATTACATGCGCTATTGTTCGCCGGGTTCGTCGGAAGCGATGGTCGATCAGCGGAACGATTACTGGATGCCGATGGATCAGTACATCGGTGGCATCGAGCATGCGGTGTTGCATCTGCTGTATGCGCGTTTCTGGACCAAGGTAATGCGCGATCTCGGTTTGGTAAATTACAGCGAGCCGTTCACCAAGCTGCTGACGCAAGGCATGGTGCTGAACGAAACTTACTACCGCGAAGATGGCGACGGCCGCAAGAACTGGTTCAACCCGGAAGAAGTCGAACTGACCACCGACGAGCGCGGCCGGCCGGTTTCCGCCAAGCTGAAAGCCGATGGCCAGCCGGTCGAGATCGGTGGCACCGAGAAAATGTCGAAGTCGAAAAACAACGGCATCGATCCGCAAGCGATCATCGAACAATATGGCGCCGATACCGCGCGGCTGTTCACGATGTTCGCTTCGCCACCGGAACAGACGCTCGAATGGTCCGGTTCGGGCGTCGAAGGCGCCAACCGTTTCCTGCGCCGCATCTGGGCGTTTGCGCTGGCACAAGCGACACACATCGAACCGACAGTGAAAGTCGATCAAGCTGGCCTGAATGAAGCGCAAAAGACGCTACGCCGCACGATCCACCGCACGCTGCAGCAAGCGGACAATGATTTGAAACGCATCCAGTACAACACCGTGGTGTCCGCCTGCATGATCATGCTGAATGCACTCGAAGGTGCGAAGCTCGACGACTCGGCCGCATCGAAGGCAGTCATCACCGAAGGCTTTTCGATTTTCCTGCGCGTGCTGAATCCGGTCGCCCCGCACATCACCCACGCGCTGTGGCAGCAACTGGGTTACGCGCAAGCGTTTGGCGACATCCTCGATGCGCCGTGGCCACAGGTCGATCCGGCTGCACTGGAGCAAAACGAAATCACGCTGGTGGTGCAAGTCAACGGCAAGCTGCGCGGCAGCATCACCGTCGCCAAGGATGCCGACAAGGCGGCCGTCGAAACGGCTGCGCTGGCCAACGAAGCGGCGCAAAAATTCATCACCGGCACGCCGAAACGGGTTATCGTCGTGCCTGGGAAATTGGTGAACATCGTTGTCTAATGGTCCAAGGTTTAATGGCTTGAATCGAACGGGAGGCTTTTGATGAAACGCGCTTTTTCCTTTGCCGGCCTGCTGCTGGCGGCGACCGTCCTGCTGTCCGCCTGCGGCTTTCACCTGCGCGGTTCGAGTCCGCAGGACATGCTGCCGTTCAAGACCATTCATTTCGCCTTCCCGGAAAACTCATCGCTGGCAGTCGAACTGAAACGCAACCTGCGCGGCGGCGGCACGATCGTGGTGCCCAACCGCAAAGATGCCGAAGCCTCGCTGGAATTGCTGGCAGAAAAGAAAAACAAGGGCATCCTGTCGCTGAACGTGCAGGGACGCGTACGGGAATACGAACTGACCTATATCCTCAGTTTCCAGGTCAAGGATCGTACCGGCAAGATTTTGCTGCCACCGAACGCGGTCGCGCAAAAACGCACACTGAACTACAGCGAAACCCAGGTGCTGGGCAAGGAAGTTGAAGAAGCCGAGTTGTACCGCGACATGCAGACCGACCTGGTGCAGCAAATCATCCGCCGGATGGCGGCGATCAAGATTCCTCCGGCATCCTCGCCCCCGCAAAATGCTGCTCCGGCCAGAAAATCTTGACGCGCATCTGGCGCAGCCGCTTTCGTCGCTGTACGTCATCACCAGCGACGAGCACCTGCTGGCGCTGGAAGCTGCCGACAAACTGCGCAAGGCAGCGCGTTTGCAAGGGTTTTCCGAACGCGAGGTGTTGACCGTCAACCGTTCGTTCAACTGGGGTGAACTCTCTTCCGCCAACCAGTCGATGTCGCTGTTCGGCGACAAAAAACTGATCGAATTGCGCATTCCGACCGGCAAGCCCGGACGTGAGGGCGGACAAGCATTACAGGATTACGCAGCAGCGTCCAACCCGGAGACGATCACGCTGATCGCGCTGCCGGCGCTTGACTGGCAAACGAAAAAAGCCGGCTGGGTTGCGACGTTGCAGAAAGTGGCGGTATATATCGAGATTCCGCTGGTCGAACGACCACAATTGCCAGCCTGGATCGGCATGCGGCTGGCAGCACAAAAGCAGAGCGCCGACCGTGAAAGCATCGAGTTCATCGTCGACCGGGTCGAAGGCAATTTGCTGGCCGCGCATCAGGAAATCCAGAAACTCGGTTTGTTGTATCCGGAAGGAAAACTGAGCTACGCGCAGGTGCAGGACGCGGTGCTGAATGTCGCCCGCTACGACGTGTCCAAATTGCGAGACGCGATGCTGACCGGCGACACCGCGCGGCTGGTGCGCATGATCGAAGGGCTAAAGGGCGAAGGCGAGCCGCTGCCGCTGGTACTGTGGGCGGTGGCCGAAGAAATCCGCACGCTGCTGAAGCTGCAAGCCGGCCTCGCACAAGGCCGGCCGCTGGGCGTGCTATGCAAGGAAAAC
>JAYFNP010000098.1:0-4448 GCA_034933385.1 Burkholderiaceae bacterium
TGCAGCTTCTGATGCAAACCGATCAGAAAATTCAGCCAGTCCATCGAATCCAGATCGACCTGGCTGCGTAGCACTTCGCCATCGACCAGTTCACCTTCCTCGACTTCTGGCGCGATCGAGCGCAACGTGCCAATCACGATCTTGCGCAATTGCTGTCGTTCCATAAGTGCCTCACAATTTTTCCGGACGTTGCAACCAGTCGCGAACCGCCGCCAGGAACAGCCCGCCGCGATGGCCATCCGATACACGATGATCGGCAGCCAGACTGGCGGTCATCAGCGGTACAGCGCATACAACTCCGTCATCCACCCAGGGCCGCTCGGCAATCCGTCCAAATCCCACCAGCGCAACCTGCGGCGGATAAATTACGCCATGCACTACCTCAACGCCTTGCTCACCGAGATTGGTGACCGTGATCGTCGGATCAGTCATCTCCGAACTGCGCAGCGACCCGGCGCGGGTGCGCTGCACCAAATCCATCAAGTCGCGCATGATTGCATCCAGCGGTTTGTCGGCTACATCATGAATTGCCGGCGCAATCAGTCCGCCCCGGCGCAACGAAATTGCCACGCCAAGATGAATCGCCGCCGAAGGTCGGAACGCTCCATCGATGCAAAAGCCATTCATTTCTGGAAAATCCTTCAGCGCCAGCGCGACCGCCTTCAACTGCAAGGCCGCCATCAGCAATCGCTCGGTTACCTGACGTGATTCGTTCGCCGCCAGCAGCCATGCCTGCGCTCGCTGCATCGGCACGGTTTCGCTCAAGTAGTAATGTGGGATTTCGCGTTTCGAACGGCTCATTGCTGCGGCGATTGCCTGGCGTATCTCGGCGTTTCGGTCGACCTAGACTGCCGGTTGCGCTGCACGTTCCACGTCGTCGAGGGTGATTGCACCATCCGGCCCTGAGCCAACCAGTGACTCGGGCGCAACGCCCAGTTCTTCCGCCCGCCGGCGCGCCGCCGGCGAAATCTTCAACCGACCGGTTGCATGCACAGATGCGCCAGCCAGCGGCCGTGGCACGGTCTGTGCGGCAACCGTTGGCGCTTGCTGCGCGACCGGTTCGACGGGCCTGGTGCCGGTCACGGCCTCGCCGGATTCGAGCAACGTCGCCAGCACCGTGCCGACCGGCACCGTTTCACCTGGCGTGACGAGCAGTTCATGCACGGTACCGTCATGCCAGATTTCGACATCGACCGCGGCTTTTGACGTTTCGATCACCGCGACGATCTGGCCGCGCCTGACAGCATCTCCCGGGGCGACTTTCCACTGAACCAGCTTGCCCTGATCCATGTCTGCGCCAAGAGACGGCAGCGTAAAGTTAATCATGCCCCCTCCAACAGCCGCTTGGCGGCCGCGACAATACCCGGCACCTGCGGCAAGGCGGCATCTTCCAGATGCTTCGCATATGGCATCGGCACTTCGGCGCTGCACAAGCGCGCCACCGGCGCATCGAGGTCATAAAACGACTGTTCGACGAGGCGCGCGATGATTTCGGCTGACAAGCTGCCAGTTTTCCAGCCTTCGTCGATGATCAACGCACGATGCGTCTTGCGCACCGAGGCTAAGATCGTCTCGTCATCAAGCGGCCGCAATACGCGCAAGTCGATCACTTCGGCCTCGATCCCGTCTGCTGCCAGCATGTCGGCAGCTTGCATCGCTTTCGGCAGGCTGCCGCCGTAAGTGATCAGGCTGATCTGGCCGCCTGCGCGGCGCACGGCCGCCGATGCAATATCGCAGCGCCAGTCCGCGTCGTCTTCGCCGATGTCCTCTTCAAGGTTGTACAGTTGCGCATGTTCGAAAATGATCACCGGATCGGGGTCGGCCAGCGCCGGCGCCGACGAAACCGAGCTCCGACAGCGGCGTATCGCGGATGCGTTCCTCACCGAACTCGGCGAGCAAATCCTTCGATACCGCATATGAACCGCCATAACGACCAACATCCTCACCCATCAGAAACACCCGCGAATCGGCAGCCAGTGCTTCGTGCAAGGCGCGATGCAACGCTTCGCGGTAAGTAATTTTCATCGCTGCTCTCCTTCCGCACAAACATGGCGCTCCAGATTTTCAACCGGTTCCCAGCTGCCCGCCTCGGCAAACGCGATCGCCTGCTCCACCTCTTTGTCTGCGCTGGCGACGATTTGCCCGAATGCAGCATCAGTCAGCTGCCCCTCAGTCTTCAGGCGCATCATCAGAGCATCGATCGGATCACGCTTCTTCCATTCCTCGACTTCGCTCTTGCTGCGATACAAATCCGGATCAAACATCGAATGTGCACGGAAACGGTAGGTGCGGCATTCAACAAACTGTGGCCCGCCGCCGTCGCGCACTGCCTGTGCCACTTGTTGTACCGTCTGATGAACCGCCAGCGCATCCATGCCATCGACGCTGGACACCGGCATGTTGTAGCTGGCCGCTTTCGCACACAAATCGGTCTGCGCTTCGGAACGTGCCAGCGCCGTGCCCATCGCATACAGGTTGTTTTCACATAAGAACAGCACCGGCAATTTCCACAACGCGGCCAGATTCATCGATTCGTGAAACGCTCCTTCGGCCACCGCGCCATCGCCGAAGAAGCAGACGCTGCAACGCGGCGCGCTCCGCATCTTGTCAGCCAGGGCAATGCCAACGGTCAACGGAATCCCGCCGGCGACGATTGCATTGCCGCCATAAAATCGTCGCCCCACGTCGAACAGGTGCATTGAGCCGCCGCGCCCGCCGGAGCATCCTTCGCGCTTGCCATACATTTCAGCCATGATTTCGTCCATTGGCACTCCCCGCAACAGCGCATGCCCATGTTCCCGGTAAGTCGCAATCACATTGTCTTCCGGCGACAATGCGCGCAACGCACCGACTGCCACCGCTTCTTCGCCGATGTACAGGTGCAGGAAGCCGCGAATCTTGCCTTCGCCATACAATTCGGCCGATTTCTCTTCCATCCGACGGATACGCACCATGTCGGTCAGCAAGGTCAGCGCCAGCGATTTGTCGTAAATATCTTTCATGTGCCTCCCTCCAGCATCGATAGGTCACCTTCCGGCAAGCCGAGTTCGCGTGCCTTCAGCAAGCGCCGCATGATCTTGCCGCTGCGGGTACGCGGCAGCGTCGGCACGATGTCGATTTCTTTCGGCGCAACGGCTGCACCGAGACGTTTTCTGGCATGACCGAGCAGTTCCATCCGCAATTCATCGGACGGCTCGAAACCGGCTTTCAACGACACGAACGCCTTGACTACCTCGCCGACCGTCGGATCGGGTTTGCCGATCACCCCAGCCTCGGCGACCGCCGGATGCTCCATCAGCGCGCTTTCGACTTCGAACGGGCCGATCAGGTGGCCGGACGACTTGATCACGTCGTCGCTGCGGCCGATAAACCAGTAATAGCCATCGGCATCACGTTTTGCCAGATCGCCGGTCAGGTACAAATCGCCAGCGAAGCATTTACGGTATTTTTCTTCGTTGTTCAGGTAACCGCGCATCATCGACGGCCAACCGCTTTTCAGCGCCAGTTCGCCTTCGACGTCTGGTTCGTCAATGATGGTGACTTTGCCCTGCTCATCCCTGCTGACGATGAACGCGTCGACGCCGGGTAACGGTCGGCCCATCGAACCCGGCTTGATGTCGAATGCCGGCGTGTTGGCGATCATGATGCCGCCGGTTTCGGTCTGCCACCAGTTGTCGTGAATCGGCAGACCGAACGTTTCCTTGCCCCACCAGACCGCTTCCGGATTCAGCGGTTCGCCAACGCTGGCGATAAAGCGCAGCTTCGGGAACGAATATTTCTTCGCCAGATCTCCACCGGCCTTCATCAGCATCCGAATTGCGGTCGGAGCGGTGTACCAGACGCTGACTTGCTGTTCTTGCAGGAGGCGGTACCAGCGCTCGGCATCAAAATCGAGTTCGTCGATGATCGAGGTCACTCCATGCACGAGCGGCGCAATAATGCCGTACGAAGTGCCGGTCACCCAGCCCGGATCGGCGGTGCACCAGAAAATGTCGTCGCGATGCAAATCGAGCGCATATTTCCCGGTCGCCCAGTGCGTTACGACCGCGTCGTGCACATGCACCGCGCCTTTCGGCGTACCGGTCGTGCCGCTGGTGAAATGCAGCAGCGCCATGTCTTCGGCCTGGGTCGGCACAATGTCGAACGATTCCGCCGCCTGCGCCATCAACGCGCCGTAATCGAGCGTGCCGGGAATAACGGGCGCCGGTTTGCCATCATCGGCCACAATCAGTACATGCTTGAGGTTCGGCAAACGGTTGCGCATTTTTTCCAGCTTGCGCCGGTATTGCAATTCGGTGGTCACCAGCACCTTCGCCTCACCGAGCTGCAAGCGCGTCAGCAGCGGTTCAGGGCCGAAGGCCGAAAACAGCGGACTGACCACCGTACCATTCTTGAAACCGCCGAGCACAGAGACGTACAACGCCGGTACGCGCCCCAGCAGAATGAAC
>JAYFNP010000099.1:0-12163 GCA_034933385.1 Burkholderiaceae bacterium
TCGATATCCAGTTGGCCAGCATCCTGCTGCACGCCGCCTATGACGGCATGCTCGGCAGCTGGCTGCTGTTGCCGGAGTCGTTTGATCTGGTCAAGGACGGCAGCCGGCTGCTTGATGCGCTGCTCGACGGCCTGCGCGTCAGTCAAACGCTGCTCCAGCACACCTCTTAAATACTATCCGCCGTATTTAAAATACTGCCTCATAAAATCTGGCCATACCGCTATTTTTTGCGACATACCCCCGTAACTCCATGTATTTTTCGAGCCATGCTGCTGGTGTCAGGGCGCGTCGCCTTCCTGTTCCGCCGCTACGCTGCGCTGACCAGCCTGCTGTGAGCCGCACCCCGTTGCGCCACCCTCAACGCGACTCCGCCCTGACTTGGCCAACCGCCGGACAGCCGGCACGGAACCGGCCAAACAAAAACTCCTGTTCCCTCGGTCGAGAAACAGGAGTTTTTAGCCGAAAAAATCGCTCGGCCAACTGGTGCAATCCCCCGGTATGGCCGGGGGATTGCTTGGTTCATTTATGCTTGAAAAGCATGGCGAAGTACCATGAGACTTTTTCACGGAAGGTCGAATTTTTGCTAATTTCGTACGATTTATCAGACATACTGGCCCCCCTTCAAATTAAACCGTAGACCATCATCTGGCACGGCGGTTTATCAAAACACATTGTGTATACACTCACCATTACGTTCAAAAAAGCGTTCTCTTCAACAAAGATCCCGACTTTTTTGTTATAAAAGTGCCGTTGCATTTTATTCCCCTTGTTTGCAGGCACATTTGATAAATATCAAATGTTTTGTTGATCCCATGCAACATACTCTGCCAACCCGCCCCGCTGGCAACAGCAACTTTGACATGCAGATGTGAAGTGGCTCAGGATTTCAGCGCGTTGCCGACCTAACGCAACAAGCATGCACCCTGGGCGAAGAAAGGTATCGACGTCGGACGGGCAATCCCCCCGCGCCACGCGTCACGCGGGGTATCATGCTAAAGCTAACCTGACGGAACCCCATTCTTTCCCTTTTCTCATGCACAAATTCATCGAACAAGGCTTGAGCCAGACTGAAGCGCGGCGGCGCCTGGAAGCCGATGGCCCGAACGAATTGCCGTCGGCCAAACCGCGTTCACTGTTCGCAATTGCATGGGCGGTGCTCAGCGAACCGATGTTTTTGCTGCTGTCCGCCTGCGGCGGGATTTACCTGTTCCTCGGCAATTTGCAGGATGCACTCATTTTGCTCGGCTCGGTGGTGGTGGTGCTGGGGCTGAGTTTTTCCCAGGAGCGCAAAAGCGAACGCGCGCTGGAGGCGCTGCGCGACTTATCCAGCCCGCGAGCGCTGGTGATCCGCGACGGTGCGCAGCAGCGCATCGCCGGACGCGAAGTGGTGCGCGGCGACATCATCATGCTGTCCGAAGGCGACCGCGTGCCGGCCGACGCGCTGCTGCTCGATGGCCATAGCATCAGCCTCGACGAGTCGCTGCTGACCGGCGAATCGGTGCCGGTGCAGAAAATGGTGGATCAGGACGCGGTTGCGGCCGCCGCCAGAACCGCTGAAGAAACCGCCGAGTCAGATAAACAGCAAAGCGCACACGCAAGCCTTTATTCGGCATTTCTGTATTCCGGCACGATGGTCGTCCAGGGCAAGTGCATCGCCCGCGTGACCGCAACGGCGGAACGCACCACACTTGGCAAGATCGGCAAGGCGCTGGCGACGCAGGAAGCCGAACCGAGCAACGTGCAAACCGAAACCGCGCACGCAGTGAAAGTGGTAGCGCTGGCCAGCAGCGCGCTGGTGATCCTGCTGGTGATCTGGTACGGCGCCACGCGCGGCGACTGGCTGAACGGCATCCTTGCCGGGCTGACGCTGGCGATGAGCATCATGCCGGTGGAATTCCCGCTGATTCTGGCGATTTTCCTCGGCCTGGGCGCCTGGCGCATCGCGCAAAGCCGGGTGCTGACGCGACGCATCCCGGCGATCGAAATGCTCGGCGCCGCCCCCGTGCTGTGCGTGGACAAGTCCGGCACGCTGTCCGAACACCGGATGGCGCTGGCACAAATCACGGTCGGAGAGAAAGCGCATTCGTTTGCCGATGCCAGCGGGCCCGGAACGCTCGATGAGGTCTTCCACGAAACGCTGGAATTCGCGATGCTGTCCAGCCAGCGCGACCCGTTCGACCCGATGGAACAGGCGATCCAGAAAACCGGACGGACGGCGTTGGCCGGCACCGAACATATCCACGACGGCTGGACGCTGGTCGAGGAATATCCGCTATCACGCGAACTGTTGGCGATGTCGCGCGTCTGGCAATCGCCCAACCGCGAACATTACGTGATCGCCGCGAAAGGTGCGCCGGAGGCGATTGCCGACCTGTGCCATCTGGATGCCGCCGCCACCGAACGCCTCGCCGCTCAGGTCGACCAATTGGCAGCGCGTGGCTTGCGCGTGCTGGCCGTGGCCAAAGCGTCATTCCGCCATGCCGACCTGCCGCAAATCCAGCACGATTTCGAGTTCGAACTGCTCGGCCTGATCGGGCTGGCCGATCCGCTGCGTGCCAACGTGCGTGCCGCGATCGACGAATGCAGCGCGGCCGGCATCCGCGTGATCATGGTGACCGGCGATTACCCGAGCACCGCCGAAAACATCGCACGCCAGGCCGGCTTGCGCTTCGAAGGCGGCTTGCTGACTGGGGCAGAGCTGGACGCGCTGGATGACGCGACGTTGCGCGAACGCATCGGCCGCGTGAACATTTTTTGCCGCGTCACGCCGCAGCAGAAATTGCGGCTGGTGAATGCGCTGAAGGCGGCCGGCGAAATTGTCGCGATGACGGGCGACGGCGTGAACGATGCGCCCGCCTTGAAAGCCGCGCATATCGGCATCGCGATGGGCGGACGCGGCACCGATGTGGCGCGCGAATCGGCTTCGCTGGTGCTGCTCGATGACGAATTCAATTCGATCGTCCGCGCGGTACGGCTCGGGCGACGCATTTTCGACAACCTGCGCAAGGCGGTGGTGTTTGTCATCGGCGCGCATATCCCGATCGCCGGCATGTCGCTGTTGCCGGTGATGCTCGGCTGGCCGCTGGTGCTGCTGCCGGTGCATATCGTGTTTTTCGAATTGATGGTGGATCCGACCTGCTCGGTCGTGTTCGAAGGCGAAGCGGAAGAAGCCGATGTGATGAACCGGTCGCCGCGTCCGACCGATGCGAAAATTTTCGACCGCACGATCCTGCTGCTGGGGTTGAAACAGGGCCTGGCGCTGCTGGTGCTGATGCTGGGCATCGACTGGCTGGCGCGCCATGCCGGTTTCGATGCCGACCAGTCGCGCGCACTGACCTTCACCGCAATGATCGTCGGCGACATCTGGCTGATTTTCATGAACCGTTCGTGGACCTTGCCAATGCGCGCTTCGCTGCTGCAGCCGAATCGCGCTTTGTGGGGCGTGCTGGCCGTGACCGTCTGCGTGTTGCTGCTGGCGCTGTTCGCGCCGCCGATGAGCGCGCTGTTCCATTTCGGCACCGTCGGCTGGCTACCGGTCGCATTGACGCTGGCGCTGACCGGAGCGTCACTGGCGCTACTGGCGTCGCTGCCCTGGTTCCGTTACCGGCAGGGCTGAGAACCGGCGCGCCCTTCATCACGTTTCATTTGGGCGCTGCACCACCTGCAGGCGCAGAGGGTGCAGACAGCGGACGGGGCGGCGCGATATCGACGATTTCGCGCTTGATCACGCGGCCATTTTTAACCGTATAAACGAGTTTTTTCCGGTATCCGGTCAGCGGCGTGCGCATGTATCCCGGCACCTTGACGTTATTGTCCTGCCGGCCATGCGGCACGACCAGCGTGCCGTTATACCATTCGGCAAAAACCGCGCCCTTCTTTCTCGGGAAGATATCGGACAGCGGAATCGGCACACCTGGCCCGCAGGGATTGGAAACCAGGCGGATCAGGAACAGCCGCTCGCCACGGATCGCCCAGGTACCACGGTAGCCGCGCATGGCGGCAGAGCAGCGCGGCCCGCTGGTATGTTTTCTCATTGCTTCGGCGATTTCCGGGTCCTGCGTCAGCAATGGCCCGAGCGGAAGCGCCAGCAGCGAAGATGTCTTGCCGTCGTGCTGCAGCATTTCGGTACGCTGCGGCGTCGCCAGCGCCGTCTGGGACAGCGCCAAAAGAAAGATGCAAACTGCAAACAATTTTTTCATATGCTGCCTCCCAAACAGAAATGACTCCGACACCTACTTCAATTTTTCGACCATTTGCTCCAGTCGCACGATGTCGGCGCAGAAAGTGCGGATGCCTTCGGCCAGCTTTTCCGTGGCCATCGCGTCGTCGTTGACCATCAGCCGGAACGTCTTTTCGTCGAGTGAAATTTTCTCGATCGGGTCGGCCTTCGCCGCTTCGACACTCAACTTACGCGGCACCGGCGCATCCGATTCCGACAATTTCTGCAACAGTTCCGGACTGATGGTCAGCAAGTCGCACCCCGCCAGTTCCGTGATCTGCGTCGTGTTGCGGAAGCTCGCGCCCATCACCTCGGTGGTGTAGCCGAACTTGCGGTAGTACGCGTAAATCCGCTTGACCGATTGCACACCCGGATCGGCCGCACCGACGTATTCCTGCCCGGTCGATTTCTTGTACCAGTCATAAATCCGGCCGACAAACGGCGAAATCAGTTGCACCTGCGCTTCGGCGCAGGCAATTGCCTGCGGCAGCGAGAACAACAGCGTCAGGTTGCAGCGGATGCCTTCCTGTTGCAGCACTTCGGCCGCCTTGATCCCTTCCCAGGTCGAGGCGATCTTGATCAGCACCCGTTCGCGCGGCGTGCCGGCCGCTTCGTACAGCCGGATCAGTTCGCGGCTCTTGGCAATCGTGCCGACGGTGTCGAACGACAGCCGGGCGTCGGTTTCGGTCGAAACGCGCCCCGGAACGATTTTCAGGATTTCCTGCCCGAACGACACCAGCAAATTGTCGATTATCGCGTCGGTTGATTTGCCCCGGTGGTCGCGCACCGCCTTTTCCAGCAGCGACTGGTAATCGGTTTTTTGCACCGCTTTCAGGATCAGCGACGGGTTGGTGGTCGCGTCCTGCGGCGCAAATGCCTTCATCGTCTGGAAATCGCCGGTATCGGCGACCACGGTGGTGTACTGGCGAAGCTGTTCGAGTTGGTTCATGGCAGCGCTTTCACATGGGAAGAAGAAGGGGACGATAAATGCCTGCGTCTATTTTAGCAACCGGACGCGCGGTTTACGAAAAATCGCGCTTTCTCTCTTGCCAGACAACCGGCCGATATCCATGTATTTCTGATTGCCCCGTGAAAACAATTGTTTTTCGGTAATACTCCACTAAAAACAATACCCTCCGGCAAAATTTTGCCCGTCAGCAAAAAAACCCATTCCCGTTTATGATGCGCCCAACAAATTAAATAGTTAATTTATTGCGAAACACATGCTTAACATTTTACTAATATCCGGAACCCGCCCGGAAATCATCAAGCTGGCGCCGCTGTATCACCTGCTGCGCGCCCAGCCCTGGGCGCAGGTTACCTGGCTGCACACCGGCCAGCATGGCGAAATGGCCGAGCAGATTCTGGCGTGCTTCAGCATCGTGCCGGATATCTCGTTCGAGCGTCGCGGGTCGAGCCTGGTCGAATTCAGCCTCGCCTGCAAAGGGCAACTTCTCTCGGTGATGCTGCAAAAAAAATGGTCGCTGGTCATCGTTCAGGGAGACACCGAAAGCGCCTTCCTTGGCGCGCTTTCCGGCTTTTACCATGGCGTGCCAGTTGCTCACGTCGAAGCGGGCCTGCGCACCTACCGGCTTGACCGCCCCTTCCCGGAAGAAGGGTTGCGCCAGATGATCAGCCGCATCGCGCGCTTCCAGTTCGCGCCGACCGAGCGCGCACGGCAAGCGTTGTTATCCGAAGCGATCCCGACGGAACGCATCATCATTACCGGCAATACGGTGGTTGATGCACAGCAATGGGTTGTGGAAAACCGCGGCATCCGGCGCAACGTCAATTGCCGCGGACACATGCTGGTGACCGTGCACCGCCGCGAAAATTGGGGCAGCGACATCGAAGAGATCTGCCATGCGATTGCCGAACTGGCGCGCAGGCATGTCGAACTCGACATCCTGTTCCCGGTGCATCTGAATCCCGTCGTTCACCAGCCGGTCCACGCGATTCTCGGCCAATTGCCGAACGTCAGGCTCACCGCCCCGCTCGATTACCTGCAAATGCAGCAGGCCCTGGCGGATTCATGGCTGGTACTGACCGATTCCGGCGGCCTGCAGGAAGAGGCGCCGACGTTCGGCGTGCCGCTGCTGGGTGCTGCGCACCGAAACCGAACGGCCGGAAGCGGTCGAAGCCGGCTGCGCGCGCCTGATCGGCACGGACCGCCAGGCCATCGTCGATCAGGTCACGACGCTCTGGCAGGACGACGATGCCTATCGGGCGATGCAGTCTACCGGCAATCCTTTCGGCGACGGCCATGCGTGCCAACGCATCGTCGCCCATATTGAGCGCGCGCTGTCTGTTCAAACCGCCGACGCGGCGATTTAATGCAGGGAGCGTGACCGATGATGTGGCTGATCGACATTATTTCGACCTACCTCTTCTGCCTGAAAGGCGTCGTCGTCGTGCTGGCGATCCTAATGCTGATCAGCGGTATCGACGATCTGTTCATCGATGTGATTTATTGGGTCAGGTTTTGCTGGCGTTCGGTCACGATCTACCGCAACCACAAACGGCTGGATTACACCGCGCTGTACAACCCGGCGGAAAAACCGCTGGCCATCATGGTGCCGGCATGGCAGGAAACCGGCGTGATTGGCCAAATGGCGGAACTGGCGGCGACCACGCTGGACTACGAGAATTACCACATCTTTGTCGGCACCTATCCGAATGACCCGCACACCCAGCGCGATGTCGACGAAGTCAGCGCGCGATTCCCGAATGTGCACAAGGTCATTTGCGCGCGTCCCGGCCCGACCAGCAAGGCCGATTGCCTGAACAACGTGCTCGATGCGATTCTTCAATTCGAGCAGCGCGCCAACATGGAATTTGCCGGCTTCATCCTGCATGACGCAGAAGACGTCATTTCCGACATGGAACTGCGGCTGTTCAACTATCTGGTCGAACGCAAGGACCTGATCCAGTTGCCGGTCTATCCGTTTGAACGCAAATGGACCAACATCACCAGTCTGCACTATCTCGATGAATTTGCCGAACTTCACGGCAAGGATGTGCCTGGGCGCGAAGCGATCGCCGGCCAGGTTCCCAGCGCCGGCGTCGGCACCTGCTTCAGCCGGCGCGCCATTGTCGCGCTCTTGATCGACGGCGATGGCATTGCCTTCGATGCACAAAGCCTGACCGAAGACTACGACATCGGTTTCCGCCTGAAGAAAAAAGGCATGTCCGAAATCTTCGTGCGCTTCCCGGTCGAGCGCGCAACGGCAGAAACCCGCCCGGGCAAACCTGCATTCGGCAAGAACCGCCGGGAATCCAGCGTGATCTGCGTGCGCGAGTATTTTCCGGACATGCTGAAAACGGCTATCCGGCAAAAATCGCGCTGGATCATCGGCATCGTCTATCAGGGTTTCAAAACACACAAGTGGACCAGCAACTGGACGCTGAATTATTTTCTCTGGCGCGACCGGAAAGGCGCGCTCACCAATCTGATTGGCTTTTCCGCGATGCTGATCATGCTGCAACTGCTGGTGCTGCTGGCATATCAGGCCGTCTGGCCGGGCGCCTACCGCTTCTTGTCGATCTTCGAAGGCGACCCCTGGCTGACAACGCTGTTGTGGCTGAACTTCCTGTTGATGAGCAATCGCGTAGTACAACGCGTCATTTTCGTCTCCAGCTACTACGGGCTGGCGCAAGGACTGATGTCGGTTCCGCGGATTTTCTGGGGCAACTTCGTCAACTTCATGGCCAATTGCCGTGCGATCCGCCAGATAATCAGGCACGGCAACCCGCATCGGGTCGCATGGGACAAGACTTCCCACGATTTCCCGAGCGTCGACAGTGAAAACCGGAATCGCCGTCCGCTCGGCCTGATCCTCATCGAGCATGGCCTCATCGACGAGGCGCAACTGCAAACCGCGCTGACCCACAAATCCCAGGGGATCAAACTCGGCAGCTGGCTGGTTCACGAGGGCATCATCAGCGCCGAACAGCTTGCCGCTGCGCTGGCAGAACAGGGCAATGTCAGTTGCGAAGCGATCGATGCCTATGCGATCGCACCTGATCTGATTCGCTCGATACCGGTGAATATCGCGTTGCACTATGCGGTTTTGCCGCTGCGCGAAGAAAGCAGGGGGCTGGTCGTCGCCTGTGAATCCAACATCGATCCGGTGTCGCACGCTGCGCTCGCGCGCAAGCTGAATCGTCCGATCCGCTATGTCATCGCCCCCAAGGGGCAGGTCACCGTCGGACTCCGCCACTGGTATGCCCATGCCTACGACCATGACCCGCGCGCACTCATCGATCAGGCAATCAGCGAAGATTTGATGGATGTCGAACGCGCCGGACAAATCTGGGAATATTATGTGTCACGCCAGATCATGTTCGGGGAAATCCTGGTGTCGCGCGGCTATCTCGATGCCGCCGCATTCAAGGCGCTGCTGTTGCAAAGCGAACGGGGGCATCAGGGACTGGGCGATTTTCTGGTCGAGCGGAACGTCATCAGCCGGGAAACGCTGGATGAGGTGATCAAGCTGCAACGGGCGCTGCAACCGTCAATGGCATCCCTGCTCGAAAAAGAAGGGGTGGCACCGAACATGGAAAAGGCCAAACCTGAAAAGAGATTAATACATGGGTCAACTGACAAGGATCATGTCGTCGCTGCTGGCAATTTCGCTTGCTTCTCCTGCGCTCGCGGCAACGCCCAATGATTTCGACCTCGGGAAAGAGGTCAGCGCCTATCGCCGCTTCATCATCTATCCCCATCTGGAAAAAGGCTTGTCGGCCATGCGGCATGGCAACCACGAACGCGCCATCGCCTCATTTTTGCATGCGCGCAAATTGGCCCCGACAAATGCGCGAACCGCGCTCTATCTGGCAGACGCATACAACCATTCCGGCAATCCGGAACAGGCCAGAAGCACGCTTGAAGATCAACTGCGCCACACGCCGGACGACCCGCATTTGCTGGCGGCATTGAACCAGCTGAAGAAACCGACTGAACCGCAGAAAGCCGCACCAGAAACCGCTGCCGCTATCAGGACCAAGCCTGAAAACCTGCCGGATATTCTTCCCGAATCCGCCATATACGAGGCAAACTTCCTGCTCGAATTGCACGCCGGCCGCTTTCCCGTCGCCCTGCGGCATGCGCGCGCCCTGCTACGCGAGGAAAACGGCAGCGCATCATTGCTCGACTCGCTGAGTTTCCAGCTGATGCAGGCAGGCGGAAAAACCGAAGCGATGCGCCTGTTACTGGATGCCTATCCGTTTTCCGGCGCCACGCCAGCCGATCGAGAACGGTTGTTTGACCGGCTGGCGCAGCTCGCCATCGCATATCCGGAACGCATCGCGCCGGCCGAACGTGCACGCTTGAAAAGGCCGCTCGCCACACCCGCGCTGCGCGCCAGACAGGCTGCCGTTTTTGCCGCATTGAAGGACTGCCCTGCCGTCCGCGCAATCCTCGGAGATCTTTCGCCGGATTACCGCGCGAATGATTGGATCTTGATGGGCAATTGCTACCGCGACCAGTTTCCCGGCCTGGCGCAGCACGCCTACGCCCAGGCGCAACGGTTCCACCACGATGGCTATGCGACGCGAATGCTGGCTTACCAGGCATTCGCCACCCACGACTATGGAACGGCACTCGCTGCCTGGCGCTCGCTGCCGGCAAATGCCCTGACGCCCGATGAATTAAGGGCGGGCATCACGACCGCCCTTGCGGCGGGCGACACCAGCCTTGCGAAAACCTGGCTCGACCTGTACCTCGCGCACGGCGGCAAGCAGGATGACCTCTACTGGTGGCAGCGCGCGCAAACCGATATCGCGCAAGCCCCGGCAACGGCCCAAATGGCGCTCGAACGTGCGATAGCGCTGCGCCAGACAGCGCAATATTACGGCCAGCTGGCTTCGCTGCAACACGCGGCAGGCAAGGAAAAAGAGGCGCTCGCTTCGCTCGAAAAAGCCGGCTTGCTGGCACCCGATGACAACGAACTGAAGCTGGCGCTAGGCTACGCCTATTGGCGGAATGACGCTCCGGAAAAATCCCGCGCCATCCTGGAAAAGGTTTACGCAACCAGACCCGACGACGACGCGCTGGTGCAACAGCTGGTATATGTAAACCAGCGTCTGGGCGACAATCAGGCCGCGCGCGCGCGCGCCCGACAGGTTATCGACAATCTCGATCGTTACGAAGACGATGAACGGACCGACGCAATAGCCGACCTGCGCTACGGTTTCCGCCGCTTGCACGAAGATCTTGGCCGGCGCTGGACCTTCAGCCTCGATGCCACCAGCGGCACCCATGCGGCATCTTCCGCGCGTTCGCCCAATCCCGGATCGAGCTATCGCGGCTATTCGCAAATGGAAGCCGAATACCGTCTCGGCGATCCGGCCATCAACGACGGCAGGACGTTTTCGGCCTACGCCAGGGTTTTCGCAGGCAGCGGCGAAAACAACAAGGCCCTGCCGATCCATGAGCCGACGCTCGGCGCCGGCCTGCGCTGGAAGCCGTGGCGCGACCAGGTGATTTTCTTTGCGATCGAAAAACAGGTTCCGCTCGATCGCACGGCCGGTTCGAAAAACGACACCATGCTGCGCGCCAGCGCCTCGCTGTTCAATGCGGGCCGGTTCAGCGACGACTGGCATGCGGCGGGCGACGGCTGGATGGCGCAGAATCTCTATCTCGATGCAGCGCATTACCTGACAAGCAAGCTGTCGTCCTTCACCTCCGATTACCGCCTGAGCTACCACAACAAAATCGCCAGCGCGCAAACCATTGAGCCATATGGCCACCTGCAATACAACCTGATACGTTCCCGCACAGAGCAGGCCGCGGCGAATGGCACGGATGTCTCGTACGGTTCCAGCCACGATATGCGCGTCGGCATCGGCCTGCGCTGGAATTTGTGGCAGGGTGGAAACCGCTATGACGCCTATCCGGGAAGAATCAGCATGGGGCTGGAATTCCAGCGCGCCTTGAGCACTTATCTCGATTCCAAGAACGCGATTTTCCTGACTTTCGGAGGTAGATGGTGAAACGTCTGCTGACCAAACTGCTGTTGCCGGCGCTGATTTGCATGCCAGTCTTCGCACATGCCGCCACGGCAATTTTCTATCAGCCGCAACTGCGCGACCGTGCCGTCGACGCACAGGCGTGGCCGGACATCTTCGCCGCCGCCCGCGCCCGCGGGTTCGACACGCTGGTCGTGCAATGGACCAGACATGACGATGCCTTTTCTTCCGGCGCCGAACGCGACTGGCTGACAGCCAGACTGAAGGAAGCACGCGCGACAAACCTGAAACTGATCGTCGGGCTGGCATCGGATCAGGATGCCTTTTCCCGCCTGCAGCAACCGACCGACGTGCTCGACAGCTACTTTCAAAAACTTAACGGCAAAAACCGCGAACTGGCACGTTACTGGCTGGATGCGCTTGGCGCCGACGCCATCGACGGCTGGTACCTGCCGCTGGAAATCGACGATTTCCGCTGGCGCGACCGCGCGCCCCGCTCGAAGCTGCAAAACCATCTGAATCGCGGAACGCGCCAAATCCGCGCCGTGCTCGACCGCCCGGTGTACATATCAGCGTTTTTTGCCGGGAACATGTCGCCGGAAAGCTATGCGCAAATGCTTTCCGACCTGACCGCGGACAACCATCTCCGGCTGTGGGTGCAGGATGGTGCCGGCACGGGAAAACTCAACCGCGCCGAACGCGCGCTTTATCTCGATGCGGCAAGCCGTTGCGAGAATCCGGCGGCGCATGGCGTGGTTTACGAACTGTTCCGCCAGACCGGCGATGACGCAACGTTCCGTGCCGTACCGCTACCTGCCGGCAAAATGAACGTCGCGCTCGGTCAGCGCGCACCGTGCAACGGCGACAGCGTATTCTTTTCGTTGCGATATTTGCCGTTGTCGCAACATCTGCTGCCGCGCTAATTGCGCGATTACCGACTGGCCGCTTTCGCTCTTGCGATCAGGCCGTTGGTCG
>JAYFNP010000100.1:0-2306 GCA_034933385.1 Burkholderiaceae bacterium
TTACTGTGTAACAATCAGTGCTGCTGTGTCTTGAGTGCATGAACGTCTTCCAATTCGTCGTTTCGCTGCGCGAATGAAGCCTTGCCGGTTCTGGCCAACAGTTTCTGACTCGATTACAACAATATGAAAGTAAAGTCGATACGCAAAATGTCTGCAGAATTGCTCACTCCCAGTATTTTCCTTGACCGTGAATTATCCTTGTTAGCCTTCAACCGCCGCGTACTGGCGCAAGCAGAAGACAAAAATGTACCGCTGCTTGAGCGGCTACGTTTCCTGTGCATCGTCAGCAACAATCTTGACGAATTTTTCGAAATACGCATCGCCAGCCTGATGGCCAGGGGGCGCGACGATGCCACCGCCGTCGGCGAATCGACGTTGCAGGCGTCACTGCAACAAATCAGCGTCGAATGCCACAAGCTGGTCGACGTGCAATACCAAATCCTGAATGCCGAAGTCCTGCCGCGCCTGACGGCGCGCGGCTTCAGCCTGCTGCGCCACAAGGATCGCAACGAAGAACAGCGCGCCTGGATCAAGGTGTTTTTTGAAACGCACATCCGGCCGCTGCTGACGCCAATCGTGCTCGATCCGGCACACCCGTTTCCGCAAGTCGCCAACAAAAGCCTGAATTTCATTATTTCTCTGTCGGGCAAGGATGCGTTCGGACGCGGCAGCGCCATTGCCATCGTAAAAGCACCGCGCGTCCTGCCGCGCGTCATCCGTTTACCGGACGAACTGTCCACCCACGGCGCATCGTTTTGTCTGCTGTCATCCATCATCCAGGCACACCTGCCGGATTTGTTCCCGCAACGCGAAGTGGTCGCCTACTCGCAATTCCGCGTGACGCGCGACAGCGACCTGTGGATTGACGAAGATGAAGTCAAGAACCTGCGCCAGGCACTCAAGGGCGAACTGCAAAACCGCCAGTTCGGTGCCGCAGTACGCCTGGAGATCGCGCGCAACTGCCCGGAAGAACTGGCGCAGTTCCTGCTGAACCAGTTCTCGCTGAACCCTTGGCAACTGTACCGGGTAAACGGGCCGGTCAACATGGTGCGGCTATCCGAATTGACCGAACTGATCGAAAGCCCGTCACTGTTTTACTCATCATTTTCGCCGGGCCCGCAGCCGGTTCTGGACATGGGCGACATTTTCACCACGTTGCAGAAACGCGAAATCCTGTTGCACCATCCGTTCGAGCCGTTTCAGACAGTGGTCGATTTCATCCAGGCAGCCGCCCGCGATCCGAATGTGGTGGTCATCAAGCAATCTATCTATCGCGTCGGCACCAACTCCGAACTGATGGAAGCCCTGATTTACGCCGCCCGGCATGGCAAGGAAGTCACCGTCATCGTCGAGTTGAAAGCACGCTTCGACGAAGAACAGAACATCGACTGGGCGCAGCGGTTGGAACAGGAAGGCGTCCAGGTGATTTACGGCGTGATGGGCCTGAAAACCCATGCCAAACTGGCCTTGGTCATCCGGCGCGAAAAAAGCGGGTTACGCTATTACGCCCATCTCGGCACCGGCAACTACCATCCGGCCACCGCACGGCTGTATACCGATTTTGGCCTGCTGACATCGAATCAGGAAATGGCGGCTGAAGTCAATGAAGTCTTCATCCACCTGACCAGCCTGACGAAACCGAAAAAACTGAACCGGCTATGGCTCGCGCCATTTTCGCTGCATAGCGAACTGATCAAGGCCATTCGCAATGAGGCCAGGATCGCGCAGGCGGCACGGCCGGCCTACATTCTCGCGAAGATGAATTCGCTGGTAGAAGAATCGGTGATCCGCGAGCTGTACGCCGCATCGCGTGCCGGCGTGAAAATCGACTTGATCGTGCGTGGCGCCTGTTCGCTCAAACCGGGCGTGGCGGGCTTGTCCGAAAACATCCGCGTACGTTCGGTCATCGGCCGTTTTCTCGAACACAGCCGCATCTATTATTTCCGCAACGATTTGGCGCACGATCTGTATTTGTCGAGTGCAGACTGGATGGGGCGCAACCTGTTCCGCCGGATCGAAGTGGCCTTCCCGATCACCGACAAAGTTCTCAAGAAACGCATCATGACTGAAGGTCTGCACCCCTACCTGAAAGACAACACCAACTCCTGGGAACTGCGTTCCGATGGCCATTATGAACGCCGCAAGTTGCGTAGCAAGCAAAAAGCATTCAGTGCACAACAATACCTGATGCTCGCACTGGGCAATCCGGCAGAGAGGTAAGCACGAAGGAACTTATCTTGTGGCGTCATCCCGAAGCGTCCGAAGGGACACCCGATCTGAATCGCGCCGGGAACGGCAAGCGACGC
>JAYFNP010000101.1:0-8464 GCA_034933385.1 Burkholderiaceae bacterium
CACAAGGGACACACCAGAACCTCAAGCAATCCGGATTCCACGCAATTTCTCCACGATTTGTCCGGCCAGCGCAGCATCGATATGCGCTGCCACAGGAACGACCCAAATCCGCCCGATATTTTCAGGCAGCTCAAAAAGGGCACATTTTACTGCATCTTTTTCGGTAATCAGGATGATATCGGCCTGATTACCGCGAAAAGGGCTGGTTTTATAATCAAAATGGTCCGGCAACGGCAATGCTTCAAAGTCGAGTCCGGCGCGGCGCAGCATCGTGAAAAAGCGTGCCGGATTGCCAATGCCGGCAGCGGCGACGATGCGGGCTGGCTGGTGGCCGGCCGTTTCGGACAGCGCCGCCAATGGAACCCGGTGCGAGCGGTTCGCCAATTGCTCGGCCATATCGCCGGCTAGTTGCATTTGAACAACATCATGTTGTTTTTCCGGCGCAATCGTCCCGTTGACCACGGTGAAATCGCGCCGGCGCGACGCCGGTTCGCGCAACGGGCCGGCGGGCAGCATGAAGCCGTTGCCATTGCCGCGTTCGTCGCACAGCACGATTTCGAGGTCGCGCTGCAGGCGGTAATGCTGCAAGCCGTCGTCCGAGATGATCAGGTTGACTTCGGGATGTGCCGCCAGCAGGGCCAGACCGGCGGCGGCGCGATCGCGGCCGACCATCACCGGACAGCCGGTGCGTTGCGCGATCAGCAGCGGTTCGTCGCCGACCATTTCCGGCGATGAGGTGGCCGACACCGGTTGCGGCGCGCTGCCTTGCGTGCCATAGCCGCGCGAAATCACGCCCGGCCGGTAGCCGGCGGCGCGCAATGCTTCGGCCAGCCAGATGACCAGCGGCGTCTTGCCGGTACCGCCGACGAAAATATTGCCGACCACGATCACCGGCACTGGCAACCGGGTCGAGCGCAGCAGTCCGCCCGCATACAGTGCATGGCGCAGCGCAGTTACCAGCCGGAACAGCAGCGACAACGGCCACAGCAGCAACGCCCCCGAGCCGCGGCGCAGCCACAGACGCATCAGCGTCGTTTCGAGCTTGGATGACTGGTTCGGCAAAGTTGTTTTCCGGTTGAAAAAGGCCAAAGGTGGTTTTGAAGCCAGAAAAAATACTGCTGGCAGTATTAAAAAACAGCCAGGAAATACGTGGCCCTAACGGGTATTTTTACCATATACCCCTCAAAATATTCTAAAAACCGGGCAAAACGGCGGGGTGGGGCGCCGGATTTGCCGCCTACTGGCCGTTGCGGCTTTGCGTCGCGAAGGTCAGCCGTTCCAGTCCGGCCAGCCGCGCCGCTTCGAGCACGTTGATCACCCGCTGGTGCGGCGCATCGCCGTCGGCGGCGATGATCACCACCGGATTATTGTTTTCGCCGGCCGCCTGGCGCAAATCGTTGGCCAGCGTCAGCGGGTCGTGATAGCTGACGCGCACATTGTTGACCGCATATTCGCCGCGCGCACTGATGGTGACGCTGATTTCCTGCGGCCGTTCCGGCATTTTCTGCGCATCGGCGGTCGGCAGCGTGATCTGCAGTTCGGTGAACTTGCTGTAGGTGGTCGTGACCATCAGGAAGATCAGGATCACCAGCAGCACGTCGATAAACGGGATCAGGTTGATCTCGGGGTCTTCGCGGCCCTTGCCGCGGCGGAAATTCATCACGGTGTCGTTCCCCGCTTACGATTGGCGCTTGCCATGCACGATGTCGACGAATTTCACCGCCTGCTGTTCCATGTCGACGATGAAGCTGTCGACCAGCGCGCGGAAGTGGCGGTAGAACACCAGCGCCGGCATCGCGATCAACAGGCCGAAACCGGTGTTGTACAGCGCAGTCGAAATCCCGTGCGCCAGTTGCGCCGGATTGGTGCCGGCAGCGTTTTGCGCGCCGAAAATCTCGATCATGCCGACCACCGTGCCGAACAAGCCCATCAGCGGCGCCAGCGTCGCGATGGTGCCGATGGTGGTCAGGAAACGATCCAGTTGCTGGGCGACGCCGCGGCCGGCTTCCTCGATCGATTCGCGCATCACTTCGCGTGGCGCTTCGACATTGCGCAGGCCGGCGGCGAGCACGCAGCCGAGCGGCGAATTCAGCGTCAGGTTGTCGATCACTTCATCGGTGATCTGTCCGCTGTGATACACCTCGACCACTTCATCGAGCAGCTTTTTCGGCAAGATGCGGTCGCGCCGCAGGTAGAGGATGCGTTCGACGATCAGCGCCAGCGCGATGACCGAGGCAATCAGCAGGAACCAGATCGGCCAGCCTGCGGCTTGAATGATGGAAAACAAAGCAAACTCCTGTTCAAAATAAAAGTGTCGTGCCTATCGCCGGCGTTCCGCGCAACGGTCAGCCTGCGCCCAGCTGTTTGCGGATGCGGGCAATTGACGCCTTGACCTGTTGCGGTGCCGTGCCGCCGGCATGATTTCTGGCGGCGACCGAACCTTCGAGCGTCAGCACGGCAGACACGTCGGCGTCGATCAGGGGCGAGAATTCGCGCAGTTCGGCCAGCGTCAGATCCGGCAGGTCGCAGCCGCGCTCGGCGCAGATGCGCACCGCGCGCGCAACCACGCCGTGCGCATCGCGGAATGCCAGTCCTTTTTTCACCAGATAATCGGCCAGGTCGGTTGCGGTTGCGTAGCCTTGCAGCGCGGCGGCGCGCATCGCGTCCGGCTTGACGGTGATGCCGCCGGCCATGTCGGCGAAGATGCGCAGCGTGTCGCTGACCGTGTCGATCGCATCGAACAGCGGTTCCTTGTCTTCCTGGTTGTCCTTGTTGTATGCCAGCGGCTGGCCTTTGACCAGTGTCAACAGTGCGATCAGGTCGCCGTTGACCCGGCCGGTCTTGCCGCGCGCCAGTTCGGGCACGTCCGGATTTTTCTTTTGCGGCATGATCGACGAACCGGTGCAAAAGCGATCGGCGATGTCGATGAAACCGACGCGCGGATTCATCCACAGGATCAGTTCTTCCGACAGGCGGGAGATGTGGGTCATCGTCAGCGCGGCCGCCGCGCAGAATTCGATCGCGAAATCGCGGTCGGACACCGCATCCAGCGAATTGTGGCAAATGTCGTCGAAGCCGAGCGTTTTTGCAACGCGTTGCCGGTCGATCGGGAACGTGGTGCCGGCCAGCGCGGCCGCGCCCAGCGGCAGACGGTTGACGCGTTGGCGGCAGTCGGCCATCCGTTCGGCGTCGCGGCCAAACATTTCGACATACGCCAGCAAGTGATGGCCAAAGGTGATCGGTTGCGCGACTTGCAAATGGGTGAATCCCGGCATGATGGTCGCAGCGTGCGGTTCAGCCAAGTTTAGCAGTGCCAGTCGCAAGTCTTTCAGCAGGCTGACGATGTCGTCGATTGCGGCCCGCAGGTACAGCCGTACGTCGGTTGCGACCTGGTCGTTGCGCGAGCGGCCGGTATGCAGCCGTCGTCCGGCATCACCGACGATTTCGATCAGCCGGCTTTCGATGTTCATGTGCACGTCTTCGCGGTCGAGTGTCCACTCGAACTGGCCGACGGCAATTTCTTCGCGAAGTTGCGCCATGCCGCGCTGAATGTCGGCATAATCCTGTTCAGTGATGATGTGTTGCGCGCACAACATTTCGGCGTGTGCGAGCGATCCGTCGATGTCGAATTGCGCCAGCCGCTGGTCGAAGGTGACTGATGCGGTGTAGCGCTTGACTAATTGCGACACCGGCTCGGAAAAACGCTCCGACCAGTTTCCGCCGTTGTTGGGTGATTGTGCTGTCATAATTATCGGAATCAGGATAATTTGATGATTATAGAACAAGCCGGCAGCCAGGGAACCACCAAACGTCTTGCCGGCGTGCCTTTGAGGGAATGCATGTCGCCCGATTCCGTGTCAGCATCGACGCTTGATACCGTGATGCCGGATTATTACAACACCGGCGCCGTCTACCGTGTTTTGTTGGCGGTCAATGCCGTTTTTCTGGCGGCCTGCCTGGCGCGCGCGCAAGGCTTGTCCGCCGGCTTGCTGCTGTTCGTCGAAATTTCGATGCCGGTCGAACTGACTTGCCTGATTTCGCTGTTCGCGCTGGGCGCGGTGCGGCACATGCTGTTGAAGAGTGGCGCAATGCCGGCGCTGTCGCCGTGGGCGCAGCGGCTGCTGTGCGCGCTGGTGCCGGCGGCGATTGCCGGCGCACTGATTCGCCTGCTGGTGGCGCTCGACTGGTTCCGCGACGGCTTCGGTTATGTGACGCCAGTCATCGGCATGCTGCTGGCGGCGCTGTTCGGCTGGGCGCTGCAACATTATTTCGAATTGCGGGCGCGCGCCTTTTCGCCGGCGCTGGCCGAGGCACGTCTGCAAGCGTTGCAGGCGCGCATCCGGCCGCATTTCCTGTTCAACAGCCTGAATGCGGTGCTGGCGCTGATTCGCAACGAGCCGCGTCGTGCCGAAGCGCTGCTGGAAGATCTGGCCGATCTGTTCCGCGTCGCGATGCGCGATGCGCGGGCGATGACCACGCTCGATGCCGAAATCCGTCTGTGCCGCCAGTACCTGTCGATCGAGCAGGCGCGACTCGGCGAGCGGTTGCGCGTCAACTGGGATACGTCCGGCATCGACGAGACGGATCTGCAATCCGGCCAGATGGCCGCTTTGCTGTTGCAGCCGCTGATCGAGAATGCCATCCACTACGGCGTCGAACCGGCGCTGGAACCGGCGCAGATCGACGTGCAGATTGCGCGCACGCTGGATCGGATTGAAATCGTGGTCGCAAATCCGGTTTCCGGTCAGCCACCGCCTGCCGGCAACCAGATGGCGCTGGGCAATATCCGCGAGCGGCTGACGCTGCTGTACGACGTCGAGGCGCAGTTCGAATACGGCGCGAAAGACGGCCGCTTCGTGGTACGGCTGAGTTATCCATTCGCGCGAGGCGCGGCATGAAGCGCGTGTTCATCGTCGATGACGAAGCGCCGGCGCGCGAACGGCTGAAAACGCTGCTGGCCGACATTGCCGCCGAATGTCCGCACCAGCTGGTGGGCGAGGCGGGCAACGCGACCGAAGCGCTCGAGCGGATCGCCGCCGTCACGCCGGAAGTCGTGCTGCTCGACGTGCAAATGCCGCAAACCGGCGGCCTCGAACTGGCGAAACAGCTGGCGCAACTGCCGCAGCCGCCGGCGATCGTGTTCGTCACCGCATTCGAGCAATACGCGATCAATGCCTTCGACCTCCAGGCGACCGATTACCTGCTGAAACCGGTGCGCGCCGAACGGCTGGCGCAGGCCTTGCTGCGGGCGGCCGGACAGCGCGCGCGCAACGCCGACAAGCCGGCTGGCCGGCAGCATTTTTCGGTGATGGAACGCGGCCGGCTGTTGCTGGTGCCGGTGGCCGAGGTAATTTACCTGAAGGCCGAAATGAAATACCTGACGCTGCATACCGACGGGCGTGATTATCTGCTCGAGGAATCGCTGGCCTCGATTGAGGAAGAATTGCCGCACCTGTTCGTGCGCGTGCACCGCAATGCGCTGGTGGCGAAGAACGCGATTGCCGGCGTCGAGCGCGGCCTGCAGGTGACCTCGCAGGATGGCCACAACGAACGGCTGCAGGAAGCGTGGGAAGTGATTCTCAAGGGCTGCTCGGAGCGGTTGCCGGTCTCGCGCCGCCAGTGGCCGCTGGTCAAGGCGCTGGTGCGGTAGTTTTGGCGGTGTATGCCGTCAAAACATGCCGCATGGCCACGGATTCCGCGGCGATTTTAAAATACTGCAGCCAGTATATTTTCGGCGTTCAGGCGTGCCTGGTGATCACCAGTTTCTGGTACAGGTCGCCGAAGTAGGTAGCTTTCTTGTCCACCGTGTATTTTAGTTCCGGCGGAAAGTACTCGGTCAGGTCGTGCTGCCACAGGTCGACTGCGAACGGTTCGAACAGCAGGAACACCAGTCGCTGGTACAGCCGCAGCGGATGCCACCATTTCGGCTTGTGGAATTCGACCAGTACCAGCTGGCCGCCCGGTTTGATCACGCGGAACGCTTCGGCCAGCGCGATGCGGCGCACCGGTTCCGGCAATTCGTGCGGCAGGAAAAACATCAGCGCCCGATCGTAGCTCGCATCGGCGCATTTCAGTGCGGCGGCATTGCATTGTGTCAGCGTAATCCGCTCATCCGGCTGCTGCAATTTGCGGCGCGTGTTATCGAGTTGCACCTGCAGCACGTCGATGATGTCGAGCTGCGCGTTGGCGCCGAGCTGCTTCTGCAGGCGCGGCGTCAGTTTGCCGTAGGCGCAGGAAATCTGTAGCGTGCGGCCGTCGAGCGGTTGCGGGAATTCTTCCAGCACCGCGTCGCCGAGCCGATCGTAATTGCCGAGCAAAATGAAATTGATCAGGAAGTCGTGATCCCAGAACTTGACGGCCAGCGGGTGTTCGTATGCCCACCAGTACAGCTTGCGCAGATAAGCCGGCGTCGGCAGCGGCTGGTCGGCGGGCACGATGCCGCCGGCAGGGTTGCCGGCAACCGTCTCCTGTTTTTCGTCTGGCGAACTCATGTTGTGTACCTGTTTCTGGCGAAAATGCTTCAGTTGGAACAAAAATGCAACGGTAGCGCACGGCTTGCGCGCGGGTAGAGCCGCGCCCCGGCATTTGACAAAGCGCCAATTCTAACCGTATTTATATGGAATGCGGCGATTTAAAGCGGTATATTGTGCAGAATGCATGGCGCGATGTTGTCGTTCCGAACCGGATTGGAGGGCGCGGAAATGGCACTGTGGCGGTGCCTGAAGAAATCGTATCCCTGTTTGATGAACCACGCTGCCAGACAACGATCGCGGAACGGCGGATCAGAATAAAAAGGAACAGCGAATGACGAATCCGGAAAAGGTGGACGATACGGCGAAACGATGTTTTGTCGTCATCAACGCCGGTTCGTCCAGCTTCAAGTTTTCGGTGTTTGTCGAGGTCGAAACCGGCGTGCTGGACCGGATCGCGTTCGGCGAGATCGAGGGCACGCGCAGCAAGCCGCACTTTTATGCCCGTAACCGGAACTACGAAAAAATCGACGAGCGCGAGTGGGAAAAACACACGGCGCTGGAAGATTTGCTCGGATTCCTGGTCGAATGGATCGAGGAACACATGACGCCGAACCGGCTGGTTGCGGTCGGCCACCGGATGCTGCACGGCGGTGCGTATTACGAGCAGGCGCTGCTGGTGACCGATCAGGCGATGGAGCGGCTGCGCACGCTGGTTCCGCTGGCGCCGCTGCACCAGCCGCGCGTGCTGGCGGTGCTCGATGCGCTGCGCGACCGTTACCCTGGTCTGCCGCAGGTGATTTGCTTCGACACCGCTTTCCACTCGACCAGTCCGCGCATTTCGCAGCTTTACGGCTTGCCGATCAGTCTCAGCAACGAAGGCTTGCGGCGTTACGGTTTTCACGGTTCGTCATACGAATACATCAGCGACCGTCTGCCGCAGGTTGACCCGAAAGCGGCCGCTGGCCGCACCATCGTCGCCCATCTCGGCAGCGGCGCCAGCATGTGCGCGATGGTCGGCGGCCAGAGCGTCGCCAGCACGATGGGCTTTACCGCGCTCGACGGGCTGGTGATGGGCACGCGCTGCGGCGTGATCGACCCCGGCCTGCTGCTGTACCTGATGCAGGAACGGCATATGACGCCGAACGAAATCGAAACGTTGCTGTATCAGGAATCCGGCCTGCTCGGGGTTTCGGGCGGCATCAGCAACGATGTGCGCGACTTGCTGGCCAGCGATGCGCCCGGCGCAAAGGAAGCGCTCGACTTGTTCGTTTACCGTGTGGTGCGCGAAGCCGGATCGCTGGTGGCGGCCATCGGTGGGCTGGATGCGTTCGTCTTTACCGCCGGTATCGGCGAGCATTCTCCGGAAATCCGTTCGCGTGTCTGTGGGCAGCTCGGCTGGCTCGGCATCCGCCTCGACGAGGTGGCGAACGAACTCGGCAAGGCACGCGTCAGCACGCCGGACAGCACGGTCGCGGTCTGGATTATCCCGACCAACGAGGAACTGATGATCGCTCGGCATACCGCCCGGTTGACCGCCGCCTGATTTCGTCGCCGGAATGGTGAAAACGGCGGGGTATGTGGTAAAAAACACCGCCAAGGCCAGGTGTTTGGCGGCGATTCTGAAATACACTATGCAGTATTTTTTTCGGCGCCTGGTGCCCTGGAGACGGCGGCTGACGCTGGCGCCGGATTACCGCAAGGTTTTTCCTCGGACGGGCGGCTCAACGGCCGATGATGAACTCCATTACGCGGCCTCAATAATCGGATTGCTCAGGCGGCCGATTTTCTCGATTTCGACTTCCGCCACGTCGCCGGTTTTCATGAAAATCGGCGGCGTGCGCTTCTTGCCGACGCCGCCAGGTGAGCCAGTCAGGAATCGTTGGCAGCGCTTGACCTCGGACGATCGCCGCCCTGATGCCGCCCGGCACATCTTCCGCCGGGCAGGCGCGTGAATTCCCGTCCCGGGATTAGCGGCTGGTCGCTTTTCTGTA
>JAYFNP010000102.1:0-2597 GCA_034933385.1 Burkholderiaceae bacterium
TATCACTTGTCCGGCGGTCAGCGACAAATTGATCCAGACGCTAACCCAGGTACTGCGCCGACCGGCTGCGCCCTCTTCCGCAGCGCGGGTTTCCCGGTCTTCTTCCGGCAGGTCAAGCGGCATGTTCATTGGATGGGGCTCTTTGAGATAAAACAACGACAGGCGCACAGTTTGAGGCAAAGTATCGCTGTTGGCAATTGCACCTTTTGCAATAAAGCACCCAAGTGTTAGCACTCTTTCTTTGAGAGTGCTAAAATACGTCTATTGGAATATCACACCTCAATACAAAGGGGAAAAGGAATGAACGCAGCGTCCGCACAATCTGCATTGATGCCGACGAGCAATCATGCTTTGGCTCTCGGCTTTTCTGGCCAGCTTGGCAATATCGACGCCTATATTTCGACGATCAACCGTCTGCCGATGCTGTCCCATGAAGAAGAAAACTCGCTCGCCCACCGCCTGCGCGACCATAACGACTTGGCGGCGGCGCAGCAATTGATCCTGTCGCACTTGCGGCTGGTCGTCTCAATTGCGCGTGGCTACCTCGGTTACGGCTTGCCGCATGCCGACCTGATCCAGGAGGGCAACATCGGCCTGATGAAGGCCGTCAAGCGCTTCGACCCTGAGCAGGGCGTGCGTCTGGTTTCGTACGCGGTGCACTGGATCAAGGCGGAAATCCACGAATACATCCTGAAGAACTGGCGAATGGTGAAAATCGCCACAACCAAGGCGCACCGCAAGCTGTTCTTCAACCTGCGCAGTTTCAAGGGCGACACGGAAACGATGTCCCCGGCGCAGGTCGATGATCTGGCGCAGAAACTGAGCGTCAAGCGCGAAGAAGTTGTCGAGATGGAAACGCGCCTGTCAGGCCGCGATATCGCGCTTGAAGCGCCGACCGATGACGAGGACGAACACTTCGCGCCCATTTCCTACCTGTCGTCAAACGCCAACGAACCGACGCAAGTACTCGAAGCGCAGCAACACGACCGGCTGCAAACCGAAGGGCTGGAAACAGCGCTGGCCAAACTCGACCCTCGTTCGCGGCGCATCATTGAAGCACGCTGGCTGGCCAACGACGACGGCTCTGGCGCGACACTGCATGAACTGGCCGATGAATTCGGCGTCTCGGCCGAGCGAATCCGCCAAATTGAGACCACTGCGCTGAAAAAAATGAAGGGCGCGCTGGCGGCTTACGCCTGACCGTTACCGATCGTCTCAAACAAAACAAGGCGCAAATGCGCCTTGTTTTGTTGTTGACATACCAAAATCCACCGGGCGATCGACCGCTGGCAATTTCCACAAAGACAATATTCGGGTAATCTCATGGGTGACCTGTTCCTTGTCCATTTACGGAGACCGAGATGCGCTTCCTGTCGTTGGCCCTGTCGCTGATTTGCGTTATTGCAAGCGCGCAAAACATCAACGAGCAACCCCTCTATGGCGGACGTTCCAAATCCCCCGAAATGATTAAGACGGATCAACGTTTGATCGAAGCCGCCGTCAAAGCGGCCGGTTCCAAGGAAGCGGCGGCCAAACAGGCGATTACCAGAGGGTGGCAATATCTCAATCAGGGCAATACCGGCATGGCGATAAAGCGCTTCAATCAGGCTTACCTGTTAACGCCGAACAGCGCATATGTGTACTGGGGATTGGGCGCCGCCAGCGTACAGCAAGGCAAGTTCGATGAAGGCATTAAATTGTTCAACCGCGCCTATGCGCTGGATCCAAAAAATGTGCGGCTGGTTGCCGATATCGGCATGGCTCGCACCCGTTATGCCTTGAGCGCCAGCGACCCCGGCCTGCGTGCCAAGCGGCTGCAGGCATCCCTGTTATGGCTGGATGCTGCGGAAAAACTGGACCCGTCCTACCCGCTGACTCACGCCAATCGCGCGATAGCGTTTTACCATCTCGGTCAATATGCCAAAGCCTGGACATACATCGGAAAGGCCGAGGCCATCGATCGCAACAGCGTCGACCGCGCACTGTTGAACGATTTGTCGCGCAAATATCCGCGCCCGGCCACACGGGCAGCCGCATCGTCCGCGGCACAAGCTGCGGTGCAAACGGCCGCGCTGCCTGAAGCGGCCCAGGCACCCGCCAAAAAATCTGCACTCGCAGGCGGTCGCATGCGTTCGGCCTCCGCCAGACAAGACCTGCGACATTGTTTGAAACTGGCGACGAACACGGCGATTGCGAAGTGCGTGTATGCGCCAAAGTGAAGGTTGATGCGATCCCTCTCCCTCAAACCATTATCCATGGACGCGCCCCGATATGCCGACATCGCCGACGGCATCATCTTCGGCATCGTTTCGTACGCGGTACTCAAGGCGATTGCCGGCAAGGCCAAAGAAGTTCCCATCGTCATCTACTGCCTAGCCGCGTTTCCCGTGCTGAAATTTGTCCTGGGCTTTTGAGGATGCCGGCAATGTTGCCGCAGGCTGCAAACAAGCCTACAGAGGCGTCCGCTCCAGCTTCGCCACGCCCAGATCAAGCAATTTCATCCCCTGTCGGCCAAAATTGATGTTCGCGCGCGCATTCGGACCGCTGCCTTCGATATTGACAATCACGCCTTCGCCAAATTTCTTGTGATACACGGT
>JAYFNP010000103.1:0-1840 GCA_034933385.1 Burkholderiaceae bacterium
GCTTGCGGCCGAAATGCTGGCGCTATCAGACGATAATCTAGCCCAAAAACTAGACGACATGCGCGTTTCACAGCATGATTCCGTTGTGAAAAAAGACAAGGCGATTGACGTCGCTGCGATTCTGGTAGAATAATAACAGAAACCTAATAACCAACATAACGAACGATGACAAACAGGGAGGAAAAGAAAATGAACTACACAAAAGGCGAACAGCTATACGAAGGAAAGGCAAAGAAGGTTTTTGCCACGAATGATCCGCAGGTCTATATTGTCGACTATAAGGACGATGCCACTGCGTTTAACGGTCTTAAAAAGGGCACTATTGTTGGTAAGGGTGTCATCAACAATAAGGTTTCCAATTTCATGATGAAGCAGCTTGCGGAAAAGGCCAATATTCCTACTCACTTCATTGAGCAGATTTCGGATCGTGAGACTCTGGTGCGCAAGGTATCCATTGTGCCGCTTGAAGTTATCGTCCGCAACGTCTGCGCAGGTTCAATGGCCAAGCGTTACGGCGTTGTCGAAGGCACACCGTTGGCTCGCCCTGCAATGGAATTTTCTTATAAGAACGACGATCTTGGCGACCCAATGATCAACGACGACTACGCGATTGCGCTGAGTCTTGCCACGGAAGAGGAGATTGCCACAATCCGAAAATATGCGTTTGCGGTTAACGATTTTATGAAGGCTTATCTGCTGGAACTCGGCATCAAACTTATTGACTTTAAGCTGGAGTTCGGCAAAACCGACAGCGGCGAGATTATTCTGGCGGATGAAATTTCTCCCGATACCTGCCGCTTCTGGGATGTCAAGACTAACGAGAAGCTGGATAAAGATCGTTTCCGCCGCGATCTGGGCAATGTAGAGGGCGCTTACCATGAAATTTTGCACCGCCTGATGGGCGAGTAATTATATCCAAACAGTCGAAAGGCGGTAACGGAATGTTTGATTCTATCCATGAGGAATGCGGCGTGTTCGGCATCCGCGCACCAAAGCGCAGTAATGTGGCGGAAAGCGCTTATTACGCGCTCTATGCCCTACAACACCGTGGGCAGGAGAGCTGCGGTATTGCAGTAAATACGAATGGCGTGATTAAATGTCACCGCGACCTCGGCCTTGTACCAGAGGTTTTCACCGAGCGCGTACTTGCTGAATTGGGTACCGGCACCATGGCGGTCGGCCATACCCGCTATTCTACCACCGGAACAGCCTCACGCATCAACGCGCAGCCGCTGGTGGTGCGGCACGTCAAAGGCTCGATGGCTATTGCCCACAACGGCAACATTTCAAATGCGTTTCAGATCAAGCAGGAGCTTGAAATGACCGGCGCGATATTCCATTCCACCAACGATTCTGAGGTCATCTCCTATGTCATCACTTCGGCGCGCTTGACTGAGCCTTCGATAGAAAAGGCCATCGAGAAAGCGATGTATCGTCTTGAGGGCGCGTATTCCATGGTGGTCATGTCACCACGAAAATTGATTGCCGTGCGCGACCCACATGGTTTCCGCCCGCTGTGCATCGGCCAGACTGAGGACGGTTCAATCATATTTACAAGTGAGACTTGCGCACTTAATACGCTTAACGCCACTTGGCTGCGCGACGTTGAACCCGGCGAAATTGTCGTTGCAGATGACGATGGCCTGCGCTCCATTAAAACGCACTGCGGCCAGAATACCGGCCTGTGTGTATTTGAGCTGGTTTATTTTGCTCGTCCCGATTCTGTTATTGATGGTGCCTCGGTGCATGCAGCACGCTTAAAAGCGGGCGAATTCCTCTGGAATGAGCACCCCGTGGATGCTGACGTTGTCATCGGCGTGCCTGATTCAGGGCTGGATGC
>JAYFNP010000104.1:0-1888 GCA_034933385.1 Burkholderiaceae bacterium
GCTGGAAACGGATCGTCGCCTGATTGGCGAGCGAGTCAAGATGCTTCGCTCACGTCTGGAAAAGTTGCAGCGCCAGCGTGAAACACGGCGTCGGGCAAGGGGGCGCGGCCATGTTTTCTCGGTCTCGCTGGTCGGGTATACCAATGCCGGGAAATCCACGCTGTTCAATGCGCTGACCAAGGCCGGAACCTACGTCGCCGACCAGTTGTTCGCGACACTGGACACGACGTCGCGCCGCGTTTATCTCGCAGATGCCGGTAACGTGGTCATTTCCGACACGGTCGGTTTCGTCCGCGAATTGCCGCACCAGCTGGTGGCCGCTTTTCGCGCAACGCTGGAAGAGACGATCCATGCAGACTTGCTGTTGCACGTGGTCGATGCGGTGAATCCGGCGCGGATTGAGCAGATCGAGCAGGTCAACCAGGTTTTGCGTGAAATTGGCGCAGATCAGATCCAGCAGGTGCTGGTCTGGAACAAGATTGACGCCGTTGGGCTAGAACCGGCAGTCGAGCGGGACGAGTATGATAGAATTACCCGCGTTTTTGTCAGCGCCCAAACGGGTTCCGGACTAGTCTTGTTACGTCAGGCGATTGCCGAATTTGCAGCTAATGATGCCGCGATGCGTGTCGATCAGGCCGCGGCAGCAGATGACGACGAGTGATCGTTCCGGAATGTCTGAATTCCGATCCATGATTTGGTCAAACCAATCCAGAATGTTTTTTCTTTCTTCAATAAAAAAACTCGGCGTCAAGTTTTCCGACTTGTGGGGGCGCGGCTCCGACAGCGAGGAAGAAACGAAGAGTTATCGCGACAAACCGCCAGATCTGGACAAGTTGTGGCGCAAATTCAATGATCGGCTGAATCGCCTCTTCAAGAGGCAGAAGGATGGTGGCGACGGCAATCAGGGTGACGATCACTCGATGGCCGGAGCAGGCATGGCGGCCTTGGTACTGATTTTGTTTGCCAGTGCGGTCTGGCTGGTCAGCGGCACGTTCATCGTTCAGGAGGGGCAGGTCGGGGTGGTCATGACCTTCGGCAAGCATACCGAAACCAAGATTCCGGGCATCAGCTGGCATTGGCCTTATCCAATCCAGACGCACGAGGTGGTGAATGTTTCTCAGGTGCGCACCATCGAAGTCGGTTATCGCTCGACTGTAAAGGACAAGCAGCCGAAGGAAGCGTTGATGTTGACCAACGACGAAAATATCATCGACATCCAGTTTGCGGTGCAATATCGCCTGAAAGATGCATCCGAGTGGATATTCAACCACCGCAATCAGGAAGACATGATTCGGCAGGTGGCCGAAGCGGCGATTCGCGAAGTCGTGGGAAAAAGCAAGATGGACTTCGTGCTGTATGAAGGGCGCGACAAGATTGCGGCAGACGTCAACAAGCTGATGCAGGGCGTTTTCGAACAGTATCGCGCTGGCGTGCAGATCACCAACGTTACGATGCAGGGTGTGCAGCCTCCAGAACAGGTGCAGGCGGCATTCGACGATGCGGTCAAGGCGGGGCAGGATCGCGAACGCCAGAAGAGCGAAGGCGAAGCGTATGCGAACGACATCATCCCGAAAGCGCGAGGTGCTGCGTCACGTCTGTTGCATGAAGCAGAAGGCTATCGTGCCGGCGTGATCGCCAACGCCGAAGGTGATGCGGCGCGTTTCAAGCAGGTGCTGGCAGCATACAAGCTGGCGCCGCAAGTGACGCGCGACCGGATGTATATCGAAACGATGCAGCAGATCTTCAGCCGCACGACCAAGCTGAGGGTCGATGCCACGGGTGGCAACAAGCTGCTGTACCTGCCGCTGGACAAGCTGATCGAAAAAACGACGGCGGAAGAAGCGGCAGCGGCGAAGCAGGCGGCACCGGCTGCAGCGGCTGCGCCGGC
>JAYFNP010000105.1:0-4747 GCA_034933385.1 Burkholderiaceae bacterium
GTCGGCATGCTTGTCGCTTTTCGCCGGCGTTTTCTTTTTGTCTTCTCGCGGCTGGATCACGACCATGATTAGTCCTGCCCCCGGTTTGCTTTTGCCGCTCGCCGTATTGTTAACCGAAAAAAATTCCTTGCGCGCATCGTAGGAAACGAATTCGCCTTCCACCTCGTCGGTTATCTTGGTGCCTTCCAGCCGTCTCAGCTTGGCTCGGGTGTAAAAATTCGCGATATCGGTCTTGTTGTCATACTCGATGCGTTGTCCTTCGCCTTCGACCCACAGGTTGGGACCGCCATCGCGTTTCTGACGGAAGGTCGCTTTCCCACCAGGAGGCGCATATACGACGCCATGCTGGTAGCCGGCCGGGTCTTGCGTGATAACCATTTTTTCGCCCTTGATGATCAGCGTGCCGCGCACCAGCCGGACATTGCCGGTGAAAACGTTGACCTGCTTCAGGTCGTCGTAATCCATGTGATTGGCTTCGACATTGGTCGGCCGGTTGGCATCTGCTTTTTCGGCATGGCTGGCGGTCGGAACAGTCAGGCCGATTGCCAAAAGCAGCAACAGCAAGGGGGGCATGCCGATGCTGCTGATAATCTGAAACACCTTGCCGCGCGGAGTTGTTGTGGTCATCGTGGTATTCCCTCTCAGCGAGTAGCCTTTTCTTTCGGCGCGATCATTACCTTGACGTCGGATAGCAGGCGCATTTCGCGGGTTGTATTGTTGACAAACATGCCGACGCCGGTCATGACAGAATTTCCACGATGGATGGTCACAGGCTTGTCGGTTTTGGCGATGTCGTCTTCCGGAAAGATCAGCAGATATTGTGTCGAAAGATGGAACGATTCGGCAAGCGGACTGGCTGGTCTGTCGATGTGGACGTTGTCATACATGTGCAGCTTGGTTGCATCCTCTTCGACCAGTGCGGTGTCGGAACGCATCGTCTGCGGCGGTTTTTTTTCATCCAAATTCTGCATCACGGGTTGTTCAATGAAAAACGAATCCTCCTGTGGGTGATGAGTCATTTTCTTCCCATGAAGGTGATAACGCGGTTGCCCCGTCGGTGACATTTTGATGAAATTGAAATTCTCGACATGATAGTCGGGTTCGCTCCTCGGTGGCGTAGGCGTACCCGGCGCGCTTCTCTTGATCACCATGTTCACCCACAGGCTGCCCAGCGCCATGAAGGAGGCCAGTGACAGAGTGACCACCATGCGGAAACGTCTGGCTGAACGAGCGCTGCTCATGCTTTGGTTCCCAAATACTGCGCCAGCATGGCATCGTAGTTGCCTTGTGCGCGCAAGATGAATTCACAGATTTCGCGTGCCGCGCCGTTGCCGCCGTCGGCTTGCGTGACGTAATGCACGCGAGTTTTCACTTCCGGACGCCCATTGGCGACGCTGGCGGCAAAGCCGACATGCGTCAATGCTGGCAAATCGATCAGGTCATCGCCGGCGAAGCCGCATTCTTGCGCGTCGATGCCGGTCTTGGTCAGCAAATGTTCCAGAGCGGTACGTTTGTCATGTACGCCTTGTTGCACGTGATGGATGCCAAGATCGCTGGCGCGTCGCGCAACGATGGCCGACTGGCGAGCAGTGATGATGGCGATTGTCACGCCGGATTCCTGCAACAGACGAAGGCCCAGTCCGTCTTGCACGTTAAAGCGTTTCAATGCCTCGCCTTCTGGCCCGTAATGCAGGCCGCCGTCGGTCAGTACGCCATCGACGTCGAAAACCATCAGTCTGACGCGTGCGGCGCGGGCGAGGGCTTCGGTGCTCATCAGATCACCTTTGCGTTGGTCAAATCGTGGATATGCAGCGCGCCGATCAACTTGCCGTCAGTATCTTCGACCAGCAACTGGTTGATGCGGTATTGCTCCAGCATGCCGACCGCATCAACCGCCAGCGCATCCGGTCCGATGCGGCGAGGATTTGGGCGCATCACGTCGGAAATCTTCAATTGCGTGAAATCCTGCACGGTTTCGATCAGGCGACGCAGATCGCCGTCAGTGAACACACCGACGATGCGATGATTGCCGTCGACGACAGCAGTCATAGCCATGCCTTTGCGCGTGATTTCCAGCAGCGCTGTCGTGAGTGGCGTGTCGGGTGTTACCGCTGGAACCGCATCACCACTGCGCATAACATCCTTTACCAGCGTGAGCAGACGCCGGCCGAGCGCCCCTGCGGGATGCGAACGAGCGAAATCTTCCCGGCGGAAGCCGCGCGCATCCAGCAGCGCAACGGCCAGCGCATCGCCGAGCGCCAGGGTTGCAGTGGTGCTGGCGGTCGGTGCGAGATTCAACGGGCAGGCTTCTTTTTCAACTTTGACGTTGAGGTGGACGTTGGCGATTTTTGCCAGACTTGATGCCGGATTGCCGGTCATCGCGATCAACTTGCCGCCCATGCGCTTAATGATCGGCACGATCGACATCAGTTCGTCCGCTTCGCCGGAATAGGAAATGGCAATAAACACGTCCATCGGCTTGATCATGCCGAGATCGCCGTGTGCCGCTTCGGTCGGGTGGATGAACATCGCAGGCGTGCCAGTCGAGGCCAGCGTGGCGGCGATTTTGTTGGCGATATGACCGGATTTTCCGATGCCGGAGACAACGACCCGTCCGGTGCATGACAGCAATAATCGGACGGCTTGTGCGAAACCGTTGCCGCCGTCCTCGTTCAGCCGTTTTTTCAGCGCGAGGATGGCGTCTGCCTCAATGTGTAAGGTTTCAAGCGCAAGTTGCAGCGAACGCTGCGTGTTTAAGGTTTCCGGCATGGTTTCTTGAGGAAAATATCCAATCCGGAAGTATAAACGAAATCCTCAAGCAAAAAACCTGCCATATCGCAACAGTAGCCAATACGATAAAATGAAAGAACATGCACGCGCCTCTCGAATTCACTCTCTTGCTACTTGGTTTCGCCGTTCTAGGCGTGGTCGCTTTCCGCATGTTGCAGTTACCGCCGATGCTGGGCTATCTGGTGGTCGGTATTATTGTCGGTCCGCATACCCCAGGTTTTGTCGCTGACAACGAAACTTTGCATAACCTGTCTGAATTCGGTGTTGTGTTCCTGATGTTTTCGGTCGGATTGGAATTTTCGCTGACCAAGCTCAAGGCGATGCGCAGGATGGTGTTCGGGCTTGGCATGTCGCAGGTATTGCTGTCGATCGCCGCAGTCATGCTGCTGTGTTATCTGAGTGCAACTTTCCTGCCGCAGTTGACTTCGGTCAGCTGGCAGGCAGCGCTGGCGATGGGTGCCGCGATGGCAATGTCTTCGACCGCGATAGTTTCCAAGCTGCTGGCCGAACGGATGGAACTTGAGACCGACCACGGACGGCGCATCTTCGGTGTCTTGCTGTTTCAGGATTTGGCGCTGGTGCCACTGTTGATCCTGGTTCCCGCGTTGGCGAACAACCCGCCGAATCTTGCGTTGACGCTGGGGCTGGCATTCGGCAAGGCGGTCATCGCGATGGTGCTGTTGCTGTTTATCGGGCAAAAATTGATGCGCTGGTGGCTGACGCTGGTCGCCAAGCGCCGCTCGCAAGAGCTGTTCATGCTCAATCTGTTGCTGAGTACGCTGGGCGCAGCGTGGATCACCGAGCGCGCCGGCTTGTCGCTCGAACTGGGCGCGTTCATCGCCGGCATGCTGATCTCGGAAACGCAATACAAGCACCAGGTCGAAGCCGATATTCAGTCATTCCGTGATGTGCTGCTCGGCCTGTTTTTCGTTACCATCGGCATGCTGCTGAACGTGTCATTGGTGCTGGCAAACTGGTGGATCGTGCTGTTGCTCCTGATCGGGCCGATCGTGTTCAAGTTCGGATTGATCGCGGCGCTGGCGAAAGTATTCGGTGCTTCATTGGGTACCAGCCTGCGTACCGGCTTGGCGTTGGCACAGGCCGGCGAATTCGGTTTCGTACTACTGAATCAGGCAGGCGGATTGCACTTGGTCGATCCGTTGTTCGTGCAGGTGATTCTGGCATCGATGGTGCTGTCGATGTTCGTCGCGCCATTCCTGATTGCCAAATCGGACGCCATCGTGATGAAGCTTTGTGCCAACGAGTGGATGATGCAGTCGCTCGCGCTGACGAACATTGCCAGTCGCACGATGGCGACCGAAAAGCATGTGATCATCGCCGGTTTCGGTCGAACCGGACAAAGCATTGCGAAGTTGCTTGATGATCAGAACATTCCTTATCACGCCCTTGATCTCGACCCGGAGCGCGTACGCGCAGCCAGTACGGCCGGCGCGCAGGTATCGTATGGCGATGCCACGCGGCGCGAAAGCCTAGTGGCTGCCGGTATCCACCGCGCATCGGCGCTGGTGATCACATTCGCCGAAACGCCATCTACGATTAGGGTAATGCACTTTGCGCACGAACTCGTGCCGAATCTGCCAATTGTCGTGCGCAGTCTCGACGACAACGATTTCGACCAGCTCAAGCAAGCTGGCGCGACTGAAGTCGTGCCGGAAGCGCTGGAAAGCAGTATGGTGCTGGCACTGTTCACAATTCGCGCGCTCGGCGTGCCGACCAAGCGCGTGCTGCGTATCATCCAGGACACCCGCAAGGAACGTTATGCCTCGTTGCGCGGCTATTTCCGCGGTTCCAGCGCCGAGCCAGAGGAAGAAGAGCGGGTACGGCTGCAACCGGTCACGTTGCTGGATGGCATGAAAGCGGTCGGTCAGAGCATCGGTGCGCTCGATTTGTCCTCGCTACAGGTCGAAGCAACGGCGGTGCGGCGCGGCAAGGAAAA
>JAYFNP010000106.1:0-2832 GCA_034933385.1 Burkholderiaceae bacterium
ACTTTCGGATTTTGCGCGCGCAACTGCCCTACCTCGGCAGAAAGATCGAAATCGTCGGTCTGGATGCGAACAGTCATGTGAACGTGAACAAGGGGGTGGTTAAATGCGCTATGGTAGCACCATCATTTCTGGTGAACCGCCAGCCGCCACAGCGTCGTGGTTTCAGCCACCCGCGCGGCATGCAGCGGGTCGGTCGCATCGGTTGCCTTCGGATGGGTTGGCCTGGCGTCCAGCCGGCCGACAACCTGCAAGCCGGCGCTTTCGATCAGCGCTTGCAATTCGTCGCTGGAGCGCAAACCGAGATGCTCGGCGAAATCGGACAAAATCAGCCAGCCCTCGCCGCCCGGCGCGAGGTGATCGCGCAAGCCGGACAGGAACCCGCGCAGCATGCTGCTATCTGGATCGTAGATTGTACGTTCGATAGTGCAGCTTGGCCGCGCCGGCACCCAGGGCGGGTTGCAGATCACCAGCGGTGCCCGTCCTTCCGGAAACAGGTTCGCCTGCATCAGTTCCACCTTGTCAGCCAGCCCGAGGCGCTCGATATTGTCTGCCGCGCAGGCGAGCGCACGGGGATCGTTGTCGGTGGCGACGATGCGCTTGACGCCGCGTTTCGCCAGCAGTGCCGCCAGCACGCCGGTGCCGGTGCCGATGTCGAATGCCAGTTCCGTTGACGGCAACGGCGCCTCGGCAACCAGCCGGATATATTCGCCTCGTACCGGCGAGAACACCCCGTAATGCGGATGGATGCGCGCACCAAGTTCGGCAATCTGCGCCCCTTTCTTGCGCCATTCGTGCGCGCCGATCAGCCCGAGCAGTTCGCGTAGCGATACCACCGATGCTTCTTCTGCCTTGCCGTAAGCCTGTTCGCAAGCCAGATGCACGTCCGGCGCACGTCGCAACGGAACCGTATAGTCGGCATTCAGCGGCAACAGCAGCATCGACAGCGTGCGCGCACGTTGTGACTGCGCTTGCCGGTGAAGATGAAACGCTTCAGCCGCAGACACGGACAATTCCCGGTGCTTGCGCAGGCTGCGCTCGGTACGCCGCGCCATCGCCAGCAATAACTGGCGGGCATTCTGGAAATCGCCGCGCCACAGCAGCGCGGTGCCTTCGCTCGCCAGGCGAAAAGCCGTGTCGGCTTGCAGACGGTCGTCGGCCAGCATGACCCGTTTCGGTGGCGGCAAGTTGCGTTCGGAACGCCAGCGGGCAGAATGGATTTCCCCCCCTTCCTCCCACTGGATGACAGGATAGTGACTCATATATTCCAATTCAAAATTTTACGTGACGCAACGGCGAACCGCAGCCAGACCGAATAGTACGGCAAAACGAAACCAACAAAACTGCACAGGATTTGGATGGAATCAACCTCCGGTTACCGGAGGGAAAAATGCCACCTCGCACCCGTCGCTGATCAGCGTATCCGCATGGGTCATCTGATGGTTGTATGCCATCCGCAATACCTTGCCGTCGGCCAGGGTTTCCGCCCATGCGCCGCCACGCTTTACCAGCCACGCCCGAACATCGCCAACCGTCTTGACCTCTGGCGGCAAGGATACGGTTTCAGCAGACGAACCAACGGCTTCGCGCACGCTGGCAAAAAAACGGAGTTCGATATTCATCAGTGGAGTAAGTCGCTAAAGGGAAGGAAACGGACGATATCGCCCGGTGCGATGGTCTGATGCGGCGGGTTGTCGATCAGGCCGTCGCCCCAGACGGTCGAAGTCAGCACGCCCGCGTTCTGGTTATGATACAGGTCGAGCCCACCATTCGTGTTCAGTCTGGCTCGCAGGAATTCGTTGCGCCGGTCACCCTTCGCCAAGGTGAAGTCGGCACGCATCGGATACGCTTTCGGCGCAACGTCTGGCACGCCCTGCAACCGCAGCATGAACGGCTTGATGAACAGCGCAAAACCAATCATCACCGATACCGGATTGCCCGGCAAACCGACAAAGAAAGCCGTCGTTCCGCCTGTCGCACGCCTGATCTCGCCAAAGGCCAGCGGCTTGCCCGGCTTCGCGGCAATCTGCCACATGTTCAAGCGTCCTTCAGCTTCGACTGCCGGCCTGATGTAATCCTCCTCACCGACCGACACGCCACCGGAAGTGATGATCAGATCGTTTTCCTGCGCGGCGCGGATAAGCGTAGCGCGCGTCGCTTGCAGCGAATCGGGCACGATGCCGTAGTCGGTAATGTCGCAACCGAGATTTTCCAGCAGACCGCGCAACGTGAAGCGATTTGAGTTGTAGATCGCACCCGGTTTCAGTTCCTCGCCCGGCATCGTCAGTTCGTCACCGGTGAAAAATACCGCCACGCGCAAGCGACGCGCGACCGGCAGCTCCGCCAGCCCGATCGACGCCGCCAAACCGAGTTCCTGCGGCCGCAAGCGCGTGCCGGCAGGCAAGATCACGCTGTCGCGCCGGATATCGCCGCCGGCAGGACGGATCCATTCGCCGGAAATCGGCGTGTAGTTGATGGTCACCGAGTCACCGCTGGCGACACATTCTTCCTGCATCACGACCGCATCGGCGCCCGGCGGGATCAGCGCCCCGGTAAAGATGCGCGCCGCGGTACCGGGCTGCAGCGGCATGCCAACCTGCCCGGCCGCAATCCGCTGCGACACGCGCAGCGTCGCCGCCCCGCTGGCGCAATCGGCCGCACGCACGGCATAACCATCGCGGTCCGAATTGTCAGCCGGCGGAACGTCAATCCGCGATACCTGCGCTTCAGCCAATACCCGGCCATTCGCTTCCAGCGTCGGCACCCGCTCGACGTCGTCGATCGGGTGTGCTGCCTGCAGCAGCAAGTCCAGCGCCTCGGCTACGGTCAGCAAAG
>JAYFNP010000107.1:0-2015 GCA_034933385.1 Burkholderiaceae bacterium
GACAGTCTGCATCTACTGCACGCGCGGTTTTGTAGCCAGGATGGAATAGGCTAAACTTGCCCGATTGCTTGTCCATCAGAAACAGGTTTGACGATTGACGGTGTTCTATACATCGCAGTTTGACCCAACCTTCGCCATCGAAGCCGATGAGATTCACGAAAAAGTTCACATTCGCCGGGATTGTTTTTGTATCCGCGCTTCTTGCCGGGTGCAGCAGCCTTTCTCACAATTCGTCACCGCTGACGCTTGACGAGAAACTGGCAAAAGAATACCAACGTTATGAAAAGGCACAGCAACTGGTGCTTGCGCAGTACCAGAATGCGGAACTGCCGCGCGAAAAGAAAACGATAAGTCGTTCACACTGGGAAGAGATTTTGGCCGCCCAATCGGACGAGGCTTTTACGACTGCCGAATTGGCCGAACTCCGGGGGCGGCAAGAGCGACGAATTGAAGCGTCACGCAAAGCGGCGGTAAAAGCTTCGATCATCGATTTTTCGCCGTGGCGCACGCTTCCGACAGAAAAAGCGCACCAGAAAATTCGCCAGTTTTGCGAGGCGGTTCCCAAGGGGGGAATGCTGCATGTTCACCCCTGGGGTTCGCTGTCCGCTCCAACTTTCAAAAACTTGCTGGCGACCAGCAATCCGGTCATTCCCGCCAAGACTCTGCATGGAAACCTGAGTGATACGCGCGGGCAGGCTTATCTCTACCCCGATGAACTTGCCTGGCTGGAGACGCTTCCTGCTGAGGCTCGCTTTCGTGACCTGTCCGAGGCCGACCGCGCGCGGGTAGTACAGATGGGCATTTTGCCGGCAGGAACCCACTCTTTCGAGCGATTCGAGGCGCCGTTCCGATTCGTCGCGCTGGTGATGGCCAGCGATTGGCACAGCATCACCGTAGCCTATGAAGATTTCGCGCAGCGTGCAGTGCGCGCCGGTGTGCAATATGTCGAATTCACCGAGTCGATTTCGCCTGAAGATGTGCCGCGTTACGAACGATTGGCGGCCAAGCTGGTCGCGGAATACGGCCTGGTCGTGCGTTTTAACGTTGCCTTCTTCCGTACGCACAATCCAGCTTCGCAGCATCTGGCGGTCAAGAACATGCTGAACAAGATGGAGTCGCCGATCATCACCGGCATTGACCTGCTGGCCAACGAAATGCATGCGCCGGCACTGGAAACGGGGCAGGCGGTTTATGGGCCGGTCATGGCGGCCAATGTCGAGAAGAAGGGGCGCTGGCATCGTACGATGCACGCTGGCGAGCATGGCGATGCACGCAATCCGCGCGATGCGCTGCTACTGGGGGCGGAGCGGCTTGGCCATGGCGTGCGACTGGCCGAGAATCCGGTGGTCATGCAATACGCTGCCGACCAGCATGTGCCGATTGAAATCAACCTGACCAGCAACCTGAAACTGCGCGCCATCGAGGATATCCGGGCGCATCCATATTTGACTTACCTGCGCCTGGGCATGCCAGTCAGCCTTTCTACGGACGACGAAGGGATTTTCGAGACCGATATCAATGGCGAATGCGAGCTGGCGGTCGCCAAGACCGATGTCACCTATCACGAGTACAAGCAGATGGCGTTCAATTCGATCCAGACGTCGTTCGCTTCTGATGACATCAAGCGGCAGTTGCTTGAGGAACTGCGGCAACGTTTCGACCGTTTCGAACAGAAGCAGAAGTCAGTCCAATAGAATCTGTTTGGCAGCCAAGGGCACACAGGCTTTCCGGTTTGCTGTTACAGCACGTAGTGGAGAATGACGAAGTAATGCGCTGCGCTGCCGGCGATCACGAACAGATGCCATACACCATGCGGCCATGTGCTGTTTAGCAGGGCAAGGCGTTTGCCGAGCACATAGAACACGATGCCGACCGTGTAGAACGCTCCGCCGATGGCCAGCCAGATGAAACCGGCCGTTCCCAGTTCGCGCATCAGCGGAAACAGGGCGGCCAGCGCGGTCCAGCCCATCAGCACATAGATCGTCAGGGACAGAATTCGCGACCGGCCTTTAGGC
>JAYFNP010000108.1:0-4122 GCA_034933385.1 Burkholderiaceae bacterium
GACCACGCAAGCCAATACCGCCCTTTTCACGATCCAGATGGGTCCAGCCGCGTACCAGTCGGGTCGCCAGGTGCTGCAACTGCGCCAGTTCGACCTGCACCTTGCCTTCGTGGCTCTGCGCGCGCTGCGCAAAGATGTCGAGGATCAGGCTGGTGCGATCAACGATATTGATGTTCAGTCGCCGTTCGAGATTGCGCTGCTGCGCGGGCGACAATGCATGGTCGAAAATCACCAGATCGGCTTGGTGCTCGGCAATCGCCTGCGCGACTTCATCAACCTTGCCGGTACCGACGTAATATGCCGCATCCGGGCTGGTGCGCTTGGCGGTGACGGTCACCACCGGTTCCGCACCAGCGGATTCGGACAACAATGCGAGTTCATTCAGGCTGGCGGTAAAGTCTCCCTTGCCGAAATCCACTCCTACGAGGACAGCACGCATCTCAGGCTGCCCCCATCCTGCCTATGGCAGTCTGGCAACCAGCCATCAGGCGGCCGGCTCGGAAGTAAGATTGATGGCGCGCGCCGGAACGACGGTCGAAATAGCATGTTTGTACACCATTTGCGTCACCGTGTTGCGCAGCAGCACGACATACTGGTCGAACGATTCGATCTGTCCCTGCAACTTGATGCCGTTGACCAGATAAATCGAGACCGGAATATGTTCCTTGCGCAGGATGTTCAGGAACGGGTCTTGCAGAATTTGCCCTTTGTTATTGCTCATGACAGCTCCATTTATGTTGTTATTTGGAAAGTTGGAGACTACGGACAGTTTCAGGTGTCTGATGCGTTCCGGTTAGCGCCCATGTGTGCATTTTATACAAATGCGAAAACTCCGTATTGACCGTACACAAATCCTTACATGTTTGTCGATCTGGCAACTTTTACGTCTATTCGCCGGCTTTGGCAAACGGATTTTTTCCGCTGCGGAACTCGATTCGCAATGGCGTACCGACCAGCGAAAAGGTGTCGCGGAAATGCTTTTCCAGATATCTTTTATAGGCGTCGCTGATCGCTTCCAGCGAATTGCCGTGAATGACGATAATTGGCGGGTTTTGACCGCCCTGATGGGCATAGCGCAGTTTCGGCCGGACAGGCCCTTTGCGCGGAGGTTGCTGATGTTCGATCGCTTCCTGCAAAGCCCGTGTCAGCTTCGGCGTGGCCAATTTTGCGGTCGCCGCCGCATACGCCGCGTTCACCGATTTCATCAACGGCCCGATACCCGTCGATTTCAGCGCCGAAATGAAATGGAATTTGGCAAACGACAGGAAGTGCAACTTGCGTTCCAGATCACTTTTGATCCGGTCGCGATCATCCCGCTGCAGGCCATCCCATTTATTCACGCCAACCACCAGCGCGCGGCCACTTTCCAGCACAAAACCGGCGATATGCGCATCCTGCTCGGCAATGTCCTGTTGCGCATCAAGCAGCAAGATCACCACATTGGCCTCGGAAATCGACTGCAGCGTCTTGACCACGGAAAACTTCTCGACCGCCTCGAATACCTTGCCGCGGCGGCGAATGCCTGCGGTATCGATCAGCGTGTACTGCCGGCCATCGCGTTCGAACGGAATCTCGATCGCGTCGCGCGTCGTACCCGGCATGTCAAACGCGATCACCCGCTCTTCGCCAAGCAGCGCGTTCACCAGCGTCGACTTGCCGACGTTTGGCCGGCCGACAATTGCAATTCTTATCCCGCGGTCATGCTGCTCCGACGGCTCCGCTTCGGCCGACTCCTCGTCCGCTGTTGACGGCGCCTGCGCCAGGTCGAGCGCCTCATCCAGCATATCGCGCACGCCATCGCCATGTGCCGATGAAATTACGCGCGGGTCGCCCAGTCCGAGTTCGTAGAAATCGGCTGCAACCGCCGAATATTTCATGCCTTCGGTCTTGTTCACCACCAGCATCACCGGCCGGCCGGAACGGCGCAGAAATTCGGTAATGGTCTTGTCGTGCGGTGTCAGTCCCTGGCGACCGTCAACGATGAAGACCACCACATCGGCTTCGGCCACCGCCTGCTTGGTCTGCTGCGCCATCCGGTGCATGATGCCTTCTTTGGCGACCGGCTCGAAACCGCCGGTGTCAATCACCAGAAACGGGCGCTCGCCAACGCGCCCTTCACCGTAATGACGGTCGCGCGTCAGCCCCGGCATGTCGGCGACCAGCGCCACGCGCGTACGTGTCAGGCGGTTGAATAGCGTTGACTTGCCCACGTTCGGACGGCCACCCAGTGCGATAACAGGTTTCATTTAATCTTCCAGCTTGCGCTCCCGGCTCCACCACCGGCTTATGGCCGGTGGCGCCAGGTCTATCGTTCAAAAGAGAATTTTCAGCCCGATCCAGCCGAAAAATATACTACACACAGTATTTATTATCAGGCAGGGAATACCTGGCCAAACAATAGCATTTTCACCCATACCCTAGGTATTTTCGCCATTTAAGCAAAAATTCGCGGAGTAGATGATGGCCTCAATCGGCGGTTATGGCCGCCAGCGTTCCCGCTTTCGTCTGCACGATCAGGCGGTTGCCATCGCTGAACGGCGTCGCCAGCACCGGGCTGCCGTCGATGGCAACGCGACCGACCAGGGAACCGTCTTCGCGCGACAGGAAATGGACATAGCCCTGGCCATCTGCCACCGCCACCGCACGCCCGAACGCTGCCGGCGCGGACAAATCGCGATGCGCCAGCTTGTCGTTGCGCCAGACGTTTTGCCCGCCATCGCGCGTAAAGGCTACCACAGCGCCATTTTCGTCGGCGGCAAACACGAAACGCTCATCCATCGCCGGCCCGACGCTGCTGGACAGTTTCTTGGCCCAGTGCACTTCGCCGGTGACAACATCAAGACATCCGATCCGTCCCCGATGCGCCGTCGCACACGCTTCGCGGCCATGCAGCGCCGGGAAACCGGAAACATCGGCAATCCGTTCCAGCTCGGTTGCACCACGCGGATCGCCGACCGCGACTTCCCATCGGACACCGCCGTTGGACAGCATCAGCGACAGCATCCGGCCGCCAGGCAACGCGACTACCACGGTCGGCCCGATAATCACCAGACCCGGCGCGGATCGCATCGCCAACGCTGGCGTACTGCGCTGCACGACCCACTTGCGTTTGCCGGTCGCGACATCGTAACCCGCGATCCGATTATCCAGACTGCGCACGACAACGAAACCCTGCCCGACCGCCGGAGCCGACAAAATCTCGCTCGATGCCTGCGCTTTCCACAGGAATTTGCCGTCGCCGTCATAGGCGAGCAAAGCACCCTTTTCACCGGCAACCGCCACCACGCCGCCGTCAGTGCCAACGCCAGCCGTCAGCGGCATCTCCGCCTTGACCTGCCACTCGGTCGTGCCAGTGACGGCAGAAATGCGGGAAATGGTGCCATCAGCCGCAGCCGTAAATACGCTGCCACGCGCCAGCGCCGGCGTGAATGTGTACGCGCCGGCCTTGCCAACCGATGCCGTCCAGGCAGTGCGTACCGCCATCGTCTGCCGGAAATCCTGCAGCGGTGCCGGCACATTACGCGGCTTCGGCTTGCTGGCAAATGGATTCAACGATGAACAGCCCGCCAGCAACGCGAACGTTCCGATAGCCACTACCTTGACCGCAATTCGCATACTCGTTCTCCTGACTGGTTACGCCGCCGGTTTGGACGGCGCACCGCCGATACCGTCGAGTTTTATCTGGATCAACTGTTTTCCCGGATCTTTCGGATCGGATTTGTCCAAAGCCAACTGGTAGGCCGCCCGTGCCTCGTCGATTTTTTCCTGTGCCACCAGAATGTCGCCCTTGCGATCAGCCGCGAGCGCAACGAACGGTTCCGGATATTCACCGGAAACCAGCTTCAACCCCTCGTCGTAAGCCTTTTCGTCAAGCAAAATGCCAGCCAGACGGATTTTGGCCAACGCCTTGTATTCTTCATCGATCGCGTTGCTGGCAACCCATTCGAGTTGCGTCTTCGCCGCTTTCGGATCGCCGGCTTCCATGGCCACCTTGGACGCCATCATGCCCGCCATCTGCGCATAGGTCGTACTGCCGAACTTGTCCCGCATGTCATCTGCCGCGCGCAATGCCAGCGCATTATCGTTCGAGACGATCGCCTTATGCATTTCCTCATACAACTG
>JAYFNP010000109.1:0-25247 GCA_034933385.1 Burkholderiaceae bacterium
TTGAGGTGGACGTAAAGCGGTTATGATAGCAGTCGTTTCAACTTTGCATCACAATTCCCCATGGTCAACGCTAATCGGGGCGCCACAGGCTTCAAGTCGAGCGAATTCGACGAAGAATACGACCGCCCGTCCAAATCGCAAAAAAAGCGCGACATGCTCGCGTTGCAAAAGCTCGGCGAACAGCTGGTCGAGGAACCGAGAGAACGGGTGCTGCGCGTGCCGCTGCCGGACGATCTGCGCGATGCGATCCTCGAATGCCAAAGTATCAGGGGACACGAAGGCCGACGTCGCCAGATGCAGTTCATCGGCAAGAAAATGCGTGGCCTTGACGAACAGCAGGTGGCCGCAATCCAGCAAACCATCAGCAAATGGCGCGGCCAGTCGAAAGCGGAAACCGCCCGGATGCACGCGCTGGAAAAACAGCGCGAACGGCTGCTGGCTGACGATAACGCGCTGACCAATTTGCTCACCGAATATCCGCAAGTCGATGCGCAGCAATTGCGCGCCTTGATCAGGAACGCGCGCAAAGAGCAGGAGCAGAGCAAACCGCCGAAGGCTTCGCGCGAAATATTCCAGATTCTGAAAACCCTGCAAACACCGCAGGACCAGCCGGGAGAAGAACATGACGCCACCGAGGAAGACGAATCCTGACGAAGCGTTGATCGGCTTCGTGTCGGTTTCGGATCGCGCATCCGACGGCACTTACCAGGACAAGGGCATTCCGGCTCTGTCCGACTGGTTTTCCCGTGCGCTAACCAGCCCGTGGAAAATGGAAACGCGACTGATCCCGGATGACCGGACGCTGATTGAACAAACGCTGGTCGAACTGGTCGATGGCCTCGGCTGCGATCTGGTGGTGACCACCGGCGGCACCGGCCCGGCGCGACGCGACGTGACGCCGGAAGCTACGCTGGCGGTCGCAACCAAGCTGATGCCCGGTTTTGGCGAACAGATGCGTCAGGTCAGCCTGCATTTCGTGCCGACCGCGATCCTGTCGCGGCAAGTTGCGGTCATCCGCGAACTGGGCGACCATGCGGCGCTGATCATCAACCTGCCCGGCCAGCCGAATGCCATCCGCGAAACGCTCGAAGGCTTGAAAGAGGCCGATGGCAAGCAACGGGTCGCCGGCATTTTTGCGGCGGTGCCGTATTGCCTCGATCTGATCGGCGGGCCGTACCTCGAAACCAACGACGAGGTGTGCCAGGCATTCCGCCCGAAAGCAGCCATCCGCACCAGAACCGAATGAACAGCACTCTCCTTGCAACCCTAACCGATAAAGGCAATAAATGAGCCAACCCTTCCTTGAGTACGAACAAGTCGAAACTGCACCGAACCCGACCGTTTCGATCATCTGGATGCACGGCATCGGCGACCACGGTTCGAGCTTCGTGCCGCTGGTGCCGGAATTCGACCTGGCCGGCTGCCCGCCGATCCGCTTCATCTTCCCGCATGCGCCGGAACGTCCGGTCACGGCCAATGGCGGCTATGAAATGCGCGCCTGGTTCGACATTTTCGGCGGCTTCGATTCGGACGACCGGGAAGACGGCGAAGGCGTGCAGCAATCGCGGGAATTCATCGAGGAATTGATCGCCCAGGAAAAAGCGCGCGGCATCGCCACCGACAAGATCATCCTGGCCGGCTTTTCGCAAGGCTGCGCGATGGCGCTGGAAACCGGCCTGTGCTACCCGGAAAAACTCGGTGGCGTGATCGGCCTGTCCGGCTATATTCCGCAATTGCATACGTTCGCCGAACGCTATAACGCCGCCAACAAGGAAGTGCCGGTTTTCTGTGCGCATGGCACGGCCGACCCGGTGGTGCCGATTTGGCGCGGGCAGGATAGCGTCAAGGCGCTGACCGATCTCGGCCTGAACGTCGAATGGCACGAATACCCGATGCAGCATACGCTGTGCTATCCGGAAATCCGCGACATCGGCAACTGGCTGCGCAAGGTGCTCGCCAGCTGACGCGGCACCGCGAACTTGCCACCAGACCAACCCCCAAGCAAAAAAACATGACGACACCCCTGCTGCCATACGCCAAAGTCGAAACCGCGCCCAGCCCGACCGCCTCGGTCATCTGGATGCATGGCATCGGCGACCACGGCTCAAGCTTCGTACCGCTGGTGCGCGAATTCGACCTGTCCGGCTGCCCGCCGATCCGCTTCATTTTCCCGCATGCGCCGGAACAACCGATCACCGCCTATGACGGCGTGCGCATGAGCGCCTGGTTCGACATGCTCGACGATTTCGATTCGGACCGGATCGAAGACGGCGCAGGCGTGCAGCAATCGCGGGAATGCATCGAACGGCTGATCGGGCAGGAAAAGGCGCGTGGCGTGACGACTGAACGGATCATCCTGGCCGGATTTTCGCAAGGTTGCGCGATGGCGCTGGAAACCGGCCTGTGCTACCCGGAAAAGCTTGGCGGCATCATTGCGCTGTCCGGTTATATCCCGCTGCTGTCAACCTTCAAGCAACGCTACCATCCGGCGAACAAGGACACGCCAGTGTTTCTGGCGCATGGCTCCTACGACGAAGTCGTGCCGGTCGAACGGGCAAAAAATGCGCTCAAGGCATTGAACGATCTCGGCCAGAACGTCGAATGGCGTGAATACCCGATGCCACACACGATTGACTTTCCCGAAATCAACGATATCGCGGCCTGGCTCAGGAAGCAACTCGCCTGACGCCTCTTCCCTCCGCTCGTCCCCAGCGACGGGCGCGACCCACGTCAGCACCAGCAACTTGGGGGGTATTGCGAAAAATGCACTGCTTTGGCTTGGGAATTCGCTGATCCAATTCCATACCGATGGCAGTATGGTTAATGACCTATTTTTCCTTCTAAATCAATAATTTACTTGTAGCAACAAAAAGTTGATGCCTTTGATATACCTCAACCGGCGGGTAGGAAAAATCCGACACAATGCATCCATCACACTTTTGTGATTTTTCCGTTAAAACGAGCCCTCGATGAATACCATCACACCCGTTGCCGCAGAGCAAATCATTGAAGCTTTGGTTGCAACTTACGACATCGGCAATAAAGACATCCGCGCCAAACATCTCTTCCGGGAATCGCTCCACAATCTGGTTCGGCTGGCGAAAGCCGAGTTGTTGCTGGAAATGAGAAAAGATGTTGCGAAGGTCACTTGCCCGATGCGGGGAGTTGCCTCCTCCGCGTTCACCACGCGCGAACAATAAAAAACCGGCACCTACTTGCGTAATGTGCCGGGACCCCGCTTCGGCAGGGAAAACCTTGAAATAGCGTCCGCCAGTGCATTCCAGCGGACGCTTAAAATTATTTGACCTTGGCCCGCTTGACGATCCCCTCCTGAAATTCCTGCAGCTTCTTGTCCTGCAAGGATTTCTGGATTTGCGGCTTGACGTCATCCAATGTCGGCGTCTTGGCGTCGCGCACATCCTCAAGCTTGATCACATGGTAACCGAATTGCGTCTGAACCGGCGTCTCGGTGATCTTGCCTTTTTGCAACGCCACCATCGCATCGGCGAATGACTTCACGAAAGCGGCCGGCACTGTCCAGCCGAGATCCCCTCCCTTGCTGGCCGAACCCGGATCTTTCGACTGCTTCGCCAGCTCATCGAAATTCGCGCCTTCCTTCAGTTTGGCGATGATCGCTTGGGCGTCGCCTTCCTTTTCGACCAGGATGTGACGCGCATGGTATTCCTTGTCGCCCGCATGCACTTTGGCGAGCCGATCATATTCCGCCTTGATCTCGCCCTCGGTCACCGGATTCTTGCGCAGGAAATCGACGCGCAACGCATTGATCAGAATCGACTGGCGCGTCATTTCGATCTGCGTTTTCACCTCGCCACGATTAGCCAAGCCTTTCTTTTGTGCTTCCTGCACCAGGATTTCGCGGACGATCATTTCCTTCTTGATCATATCGCGCAATTCCGGCGTGTCTTTCTGGCCCTGCGCAATCAGTTGCTGCGCCAGCGCTTCAGCGCGCGCCGCCGGAACGGGCTTGCCATTCACGGTTGCGAGGTTTTGCGCAAGGGCGGGCAAAGCGGCAAAAGCAAACGCGGCTGCCAGCAAACGGGCAAATCTTAGGGTCATGATGTGTTCCTTCATCGAATGAAAGTCAAAAAGAATTCCGTCGGAAAGCGGCGGACTGACGGAAATTTTACGCCAGAACCATCCAGGCTTGCATAATATCCGGATTCTTTCGGAGTATGCCTGAAAATCAATTCATACCGCCAGATGTCTGGCGGCATTTTAAAAATACTATGCACAGTATATTACAGCCTCGAAATTGCCTCAGTCGCAGCGTACAATGCCGTCCATCCCTCTTCGACGCGACCCATGCCACCGGAATGAAAGCGACCAAACTGCGCTGGCTGCTGATGTGCCTTGCCCTGTGCCTGCCGTTGCGGCTGGTGCAGGCTGCCGACCCGGCGAAGGTGTTGCGCACCGCAATTGCCGCAGCAGAAACCGGCTTCGACCCGGTTGCATCGCATGACCTGTATTCATCCCAGATCAACGCCTCGGTATTCGAGACGCTGTTCACTTACGACTATCTGGCACGTCCGGCAAAACTGGTGCCGCTGACTGCGCAGTCGATGCCACACATCTCCGATGGCGGCAAAACCTGGACGATCCGCCTGAAAAAAGGCATCTATTTCGCACCCGACCCGGCTTTCGGCAGCCAGCGACGCGAATTGACGATGGCCGATTACGCCTATTCGCTGAAGCGCCTGATCGACCCGAACCTGCGGTCACCCTGGAGCTGGCTGGTCGAAGGCAAGATCGTCGGGCTGGATGCACTGGCACGACAGGCGAAAACCTCCGGCAGGTTCGATTACGACGCCAAAATCGCCGGGCTGGAAATGCCAGACCGTTATACGCTGCGCATCCGGCTGAACGCACCGGATTACAACCTCGGGCAAATCCTCGCGCACACGCCGACTGCTGCAGTAGCGCGCGAAGCCATCGAAAAATATCGCGATGCCAACGGTCACGCGATGGCCAACCCGGTTGGCACCGGCCCGTATCGTCTGACCAGCTGGGTACGCGGCGCGAAGATGGTGCTGGAAGCCAATCCGGGCTATCGCGGCTTCATCTGGAATTTCGCCCCGGGCAGTGACCCTGGAGATCGCAAGATTGTCGCCGCGATGAAAGGCAAGAAAATGCCACAGATCGGCCGCATTGAAATCAACGTCTTGCCGGAAGACCAGTCGCGCTGGCTAGCGTTCCAGAATGGCGAGATCGACCTGTTCAATCTGGACGGGCCGCTGGCGCCACGCGCTTTGCACAATGGCAAGCTGCGTCCGGAACTGGCGGCTAAAGGGGTTCGCCTGTCGCGCTTGATCGAACCGGAACTGAGCCACTACTACTTCAATATGCAAGACCCGGTGCTGGGCGGCTTGACCAAGGAAAAAATCGCGTTGCGACGCGCGATCGCGATGGCGCACAATGTGCGCGAAGAAATCAGCGTTGTCTGGAACGGTCAGGCGATCAAGCTCGAATACCCGATCCCGCCCGGCATCGTCGGCCACGACCCGAAACACCGCAGCAGCGTGCACTTCGATCCGAAAACCGCCAATGCCTTGCTCGACAAATTCGGCTACAAAAAAGGCAAGGATGGCTGGCGCATGCTGCCCAGCGGGATACCGTTCACGATCACCTTTTCGGTGCGCGCCGATTCGACTGGGCAGCAGCAGGCCGAGATGTGGAAAAAGACATTCGATTCGCTAGCGATCCGGATGCAGTCCGACAAACGCCCGTTCCCCGATCTGCTGAAGGCCGAGAAGCAATGCAAATTGATGATGCGCACCAGCCCGTGGATTGCAGATTACCCCGACGGCGACAATTTCATGCAACTGTTTTACGGCAAAAACGTCGGCCAGAGCAACAATGGCTGCATGAAAATGGCGGAATTCGACCGGCTGTATGAAAGGTCGAAAAAACTGCCTGCTGGCCGTGAACGCGACCTGCTGTACCACAAGATGGCGCGGCTGATCGAGGTGTACGCACCGACGATCATCGGTTATGCGCGCTACCGCAACATGCTGACTCAGCCGCACGTCATCGGGTACAAGAAACATCCCGTGCTGTCCAATGAATGGGTTTATATTGACGTCGAACGGCATAAATGACGAAACGTTGTAACAATACCGATTATTTTCAGCATCGAATGGTGAACATGATGAAACCCGCATTACCGCAAATCCTGCTTTCGCTGGCCCTGCTGACGACGGCCATTCCGACGATCGCGGCCGCGCCGGAACAACCGGCACGCCCGTTGATTCCGCTGCTAAAACCCAGCGAAATCATGTCGCGCTGCACGCAAGACCTGGACAGCTTGCGCAACCGGGTACAGGCGCTGGCCAACATGACCGATGCCGAAGCGCAGGAGGCCGGTGCAGTTTTCCTCGAATGGAACAAGCTTCAGATCGCGCTTGAAGACCTGCAAGGGCCGGTTGCGCTGCTGATGAACGTTTCGCCCGATGCGAACGTCCGCAAGAACGCCGAACCGTGCATGGTGAACATCACAAAATTTGCCGCCGAGTTGTACCAGAACGAAAAACTGTACCAGCGCATCAAGACAACCCAACCGCGTGATTCGATCGAAAAGAAACTGCGTCAGGACATTCTCGACAGCTTCGACGATACTGGCGTCTCGTTGCCTCCGGCAAAACAGGCGCGGATGAAAGCCATCATGGAACGCCTGACGCAAATCAAGCAGGAGTTTGCGCGCAACATCCGCGACAATCGGCATAAAATCAGCCTCACGCCCGAGCAAATGGCAGGCTTGCCGGAGAATTTCCTGACAAAGGCCAAGCGCGACAGCAACGGGAATTACCTGCTGGGTTTCGAATACACCGAATTCCACCCTTTCATGCAATACGCCGACAGCGAGCCGGCCAGAAAACATTATCTGATCACATTCATCAACCGTGGCACGCCCAAAAACCTGCAATTGATGAAGGAGGCAGTCGTGCTGCGCCAGGAAATGGCCGCGCTATTCGGCATGCCCAGCTACGCCGATTATGCGTTGCGCCGCCGGATGGCCGGCAAACCGGATGCGGTCAATAAATTCCTGGCGGAAGTGCTGCAAGCGGTCACGGCACAGGAAAGATCGGAGCTAGATGAATTGCGGGCATTCCGGGCGAAAACCACCGGAATGCCGCTGGCGCAAACTAAAATTGAGCGCTGGGACACCCCGTACTGGCAGCAGAAAATGAAGAAGGCGCTGTACGCCGTCGATCAGAACGCGTTGCGCAAATATTTTCCGACCGACGCTTCGGTGAAATGGACGATGGCGATTGCCAGCACGCTGTACGGCGTACAGTTCAAGCAGGCAAAAGTGCCGGTCTGGCATAAGGATGTCCAATATTTCGACGTCATCGACAGCAAGACTTTGGCGCGGATCGGCGGCGTGTATATTGACCTGTTCCCGCGCGAAGGCAAATACGGTCACGCAGCCGCGTTTGGCACTCGCGGCTCAAGCAGCCTGGCACAGCGCACGCCGATTTCGGTACTGGTCGCCAATTTCAACCGCGAAGGACTGGACAGCACCGAACTGGAAACGCTGCTGCATGAATTCGGCCATATTCTGCATGGAGTCTTGTCGAAAACACGCTACGTCGATCATGCCGGCACCAGCGTCGAGCGCGATTTCGTCGAAGCCCCGTCACAAATGTTCGAAGAATGGGCCCGCAACAAGGAGCCACTGGCGATGCTGCCGGCATTTTGTACCGACCCTTGTCCTGCGGTCGACAACGACCTGCTGCAGAGGCTGAAAGCCGCGCACAATTTCGGACGCGGCATTCGCTATGCGCGCCAGCACCTGTATGCCAGCTTTGACATGAACCTGCACCAGAAAGCGGTCGGCGACCCGCTCGCACTCTGGCAACAGATGGAAGGCGCCACGCCGCAAGGCTATGTAGCGGGCACCGAGTTCCCCGGCCAGTTCAGCCATTTGCTGGGCGGCTACGCCGCCGGTTACTACGGTTACATGTGGTCCGAAGTGATTGCGCTCGACATGCTGTCGCGCTATGACGGCCAGTTGTTGAATCCGGAAATCGGCCATGCCTACCGCCAGGCGATTCTGGAACGCGGGGGCGAACTGCATGGTTCGGAACTAGTGCGAGGTTTCCTCGGCAGAGAGCCGAGCAGCAAAGCGTTCTTCGAAGAAATCAGTGGCAAACAGAAAAAGTAAAAGTCCATGACGCTGGCCGACATCGTCCGCAAATCATGGCAGATGATCCGGAATTCTGTGTCAGCAGTTTTTTCGCCAAGCGAAAATTACTCTGGCCACAGAATGCCCTGCACCACGTTTTCATGAATACTAGATAGTTCCCATGCTGGCTTATATCATCAGAAGACTTTGGCAGATGATCCCCACGATGCTGGGCGTCGTACTGCTGGTTTTTCTGTTGTTCAACTGGGTCGGCGGCGACCCCGCGTACATCCTCGCCGGGAAAATGTCGAATCCGGAACAGATCGCGAACATCCGTCGACAACTCGGCCTCGATGAGCCGGTTTATATCCAGTTGTGGATCTTCGTCAAGCAGATCGTCACTTTCGATTTCGGTGCCAGCTGGAGCACAGGCGAACCGGTATCGCGCGTTCTGGCAACCCGGCTGGGCCCGTCGTTGACGCTGCTGATCCCGCTGACGATTCTGGAAACCGTGATCGCCGTCTTGCTGGCGCTGGCAGTCGCGCATGTGCGCGGTTCGTTGACCGACCGGATGGTGATGATCACCTGCACCGTCGGCATGTCGATCAGCATCCTGGTCTACATCATCGTGTTCCAGTACTGGCTCGGCTACAAGCTCGGGCTGTTCCCAGTGCAAGGCTGGGGCGACAGTTTTCCGCAAAATCTGCTGCGCTATTCCGCACTGCCGATCCTGATTTTGCTGGCGGTCAGCATTGCACCGAACCTGCGGCTGTTCCGCACCTTCGTGCTGGATGAAATCGATCGGGATTATGTGCGCACCGCCCGTGCCAAAGGCTTGGGCGAAATGCGCATCCTGCGGGTGCATGTGCTGCGCAACGCGGCCATACCGATCATTACGCATGTGATGTCGAACCTGCCCGCACTGCTGATCGGCGCCTTTCTGGTCGAGCGTTTTTTCTCGATTCCTGGCATCGGGCGCGAAATCATCCTGGCGGTCGAGCGCAGCGACTTCCCGGTAATCAAGGCGATCACCGTGTATGTTGCGTTCGCGACGATGCTGTTCAACCTGCTGGCCGACCTGCTGTATCAGGCAGTCGACCCGCGCGTAAAACTGAGCTAGACCGCCGATGTTCCGCCTGCCCCTGCCTCTGTCTCCCCATCCATCGACCGGTCTATGGATGATGGCATGGAAACGCTTGTGCACGGATCGCCTCGCGATGGCCTCGCTCACCATTGTGCTGATGTTTTTTGCAATGCTGGCTCTTTCAATGAATGGTTTGATCGCCAGCGACTGGGATGATGAAGTCGGCGTGAATTACGCGCCACCGAGCTTTATCGGCGCCCAGGCCGCCGGCGATCGCGATACCGCCGAGGCAACTGCGCCGCTTTCTGAAGCGCCGCCCGAAAACCCGGTTGACCCGCTACGGGACGTCATCAGGAAATTGCGGGCCGACATGGCGGCTGAACACGCGTCAGCTGACTCGTCCACGGAAGACTATGGCATCCCCGACCCGCTGGAAAAAGAACTGGCCGAAATCCGCAGTGCCAACGCTGCCGTCGTCGTTGCTGCTATACCGAAGCAGGCAACGCTGCCGTTCGGTGCCGACAAATGGGGGCACGACATCGTGAAAAAAACCATCAAAGGCGCGGAAACCTCAATCGTGGTCGGGCTGATTGCGGCATTCGTCGCAACGTTTCTCGGTACGGTGTTCGGTGCGTTCTCCGGCTATTTCGGCGGCCGCGTGGACGATTTCTTCAATTGGTTTTACAGCATTTTCACCTCGATCCCTTACCTGCTGCTAATCCTCGCGGTCGCAGCGGTGCTGCAGCAAAAAGGCTTGACGACCATCATCCTGATCCTGGGGCTGACCGGCTGGACCGGCGTGTTTCGGTTAGTGCGTGCCGAATACATGAAACACAAGGAACGTGAATACGTACTGGCAGCCGACGCTATCGGCGCGTCGCATATCGGCCGGATGTTCGTGCACATTTTTCCGAACATCAGCCACGTCGCGCTGGTGCAGATGTCGCTGCTTGTGGTCGGCTTCATCAAATCCGAAGTGATTTTGAGCTTCCTCGGCTTTGGCGTACCGGTTGGCGTGGTGTCATGGGGCAGCATGTTGAATGAAGCGCAAAATGAACTGATCCTCGGCAAGTGGTGGCAACTCACGGCAGCAACCGCAGCCATGGCGTTGCTGGTCACGGCATTTTCGCTGTTTACCGATGCGTTGCGCGACGCGTTAGATCCGAAACTTAAATAGATGAACAGCCAAGCCAACGACAATCTGCTCGAAGTCCGCAATCTGCGCATATCGTTCCGCATCAACAAAACGAGCACGGTCGACGCGGTCAAGGGGATTTCGTTTGCGGTGCCGAGGAATGCGACAGTTGCCCTGGTCGGCGAGTCCGGCAGCGGCAAGTCGGTCAGCGCACTGGCCATAATGGGCCTGCTACCGACGGAAAATGCCATCATCGCCCCGTCGTCAGACATCACTTTCGACACAAAAAACCTGTTGGCCCTGTCGACAGCGCAACGGCGCGACCTGTGCGGTACGGATATCTCGATGATCTTCCAGGAACCGATGTCATCGCTGAACCCGGTATTCACCGTCGGCTGGCAGATCGGCGAAGTACTGCGGCTGCACAGGGGCATGACGGCGAAAGCGGCGCGGACGCGCAGCATCGAACTGCTGGAAGAGGTCGGCATTCCCGAACCGGCAACACGAGTCGATTATTATCCGAACCAGCTTTCCGGTGGTCAGCAACAACGCGTGATGATCGCGATGGCCATCGCCTGCGAGCCGAAGCTGTTGATCGCAGACGAACCGACTACCGCGCTCGACGTTACCATCCAGAAGCAGGTCATCGAACTGCTCCGGTCGTTGCAAGCACGCCACCGCATGTCGGTACTATTCATCACGCATGATCTCGAACTGGTGGCGGAAATTGCCGACCGTGTCATCGTCATGCGGCACGGTGAAATTCAGGAGCAAGGTGCGGCACAGCAAATTTTTGAGCATCCGGCGCACCCCTACACCAGCGCCTTGCTGCAATGCCGTCCGCCGCTCGATGCGCGGCCGATGCGTTTACCGACCATTGACGATGTGATGCGCGACGGCGTGACACATGAAAAAGTCTTGGCGGACGCGACACCTGAACAACGCAAACGCGGCTATGCGGATAACGACCAGCCGCTGCTGGTGGTCAACCATTTACGCAAGAGCTTTTTCAGCCGTTCAGGCTTGTTTGGCCGAAGCGAATTCCGTGCAGTGAAAGATGTGTCGTTCACGCTGCCGCGCGGCAAAACAATCGGCATTGTCGGCGAATCCGGCTCGGGCAAGACTACGGTCGGGCTGACGCTGTTGCGCCTGCACGAAGCGACCGGCGGCGAAGTGCTGTTCGACGGCAAGGACATCCTGACGATGCCATACCGCGATTTTCTCGATTACAAACGTCGCATCCAGATCGTGTTTCAGAACCCGTTTGCCTCACTGAACCCGCGATTCACTGTCGGACAAATCCTGCGCGAACCGATGCAGATCCACGGCATTGGTGAAGATGATCGGGAACGCACCGCGTTGTGCTTCAAATGGATGGAGCGGGTCGGCCTGCCGGTAGAAGCGTTCCACCGCTACCCGCACGAATTCTCTGGCGGGCAGCGCCAGCGCATCGCGATTGCGCGTTGCCTGACGCTGCAACCGGAAGTGCTGGTATGCGACGAATCGGTCTCCGCATTGGACGTATCGGTGCAGGCGCAAGTACTGAACCTGCTGCAAGACTTGCAGGACGAATTCGGCCTCAGCTACATTTTCATTTCGCACGATCTGTCGGTGGTCAAATACATGGCTGACCGCGTGATGGTCATGCACGACGGCGAAGTGGTCGAAATGGCCGATTCGGACGAGTTGTACCGCAATCCGCAGCATCCTTATACCCAAGCGCTGCTTTCGGCAATTCCAAAGGCCACACATGCGACCCCGTCATAAAAAAACGGAAGATCGGGACTGCACCTTTTGCAAATTGGAATTCCATAACGTTTCCGGGATAATACGGCCGATGAACCCACCCAACTCCGATTCTTTCTGATGCGCGCACTGTATTCACTCGCCTGGGTACTGGCGCTGCCGATCGCGCTGGTGCGGCTGTGGTGGCGCGGCCGCAGGGAACCCGGCTACCGGCAACACATCGCCGAGCGGCTCGGGTTTTATGCGCCACCGAAACCGAGCCGGCCACTGGTCTGGGTGCATGCCGTGTCGGTCGGTGAAACACGCGCGGCCGAACCGCTGGTCGATGCGCTGCTGGCCACCTATCCGGATCATGCGATCTTGCTGACCCACATGACACCGACTGGACGCGCGACTGGCGCGGCGCTGTTCGCACATCACGGCAATCGGGTCACGCAATGCTACCTGCCCTACGATACCGTCGGCATGACCGGGCGTTTTTTGCGGCATTTTGCACCACGCCTGGGCATCCTGATGGAAACCGAAATCTGGCCGAACCTGATCGCGCAATGCGTGCGGCATCACGTTCCGTTGGCACTGGTAAATGCGCGCCTTTCCGAGCGCTCGCTGAAACGCGGGCAACGCTTCGCCACCCTGATGAAGGAAGCTGCCAGCGGCATCGTCTGTGTCGCGGCACAAACTGAAGCTGACGCCGCGCGCCTGCGACAGTTCGGCTCAGCGCACGTCGAGGTAACCGGCAGTGTGAAATTCGACGTTACACCGCCGATTGAGTCTGCCGCTTTGGGGGCAACACTGCGTTCGTGCTTTGGCAGCCGACCGGTGCTGTTGTGCGCCAGCACACGCGACGGCGAGGAAGCACTGCTGCTGGATGCACTGCCGCTGCTCGACGTGCCGGATGCGTTGCTGGTGGTGGTACCACGCCATCCACGGCGTTTCGACGAAGTCGCCAGCCTGATCGCCGCGCGCGGCCTGAATCTGCAACGCCGCTCGACGCTGGAGGCTGGTTCGGCACTGCCAACCAGTGTGCAAGTACTGCTGGGCGATTCGATGGGCGAAATGTTCGCCTATTATGCGGCCTGCGATTGCGCATTCATCGGCGGTAGCCTGTTGCCGTTTGGCGGGCAAAATCTGATCGAGGCATGCGCCGTCGGCAAGCCGGTCATTGTCGGGCCGCACACCTTCAATTTCGGCGCGATCACCGAAGATGCGGTTGCAACCGGAGCAGCATTGCGGGTACCCAATGCCGCCGAGGCACTGCGGCAAGCGAGCCATCTGCTGCATGATGTCGATCGGCGCACCCAAATGGGTGAGATCGCGCGCATGTTCGCGCAACGGCAGCACGGCGCAACCCGGCGTACGATGGCGCTGCTGGCGCCGTTGCTGAAGTAAAATATCGCCGACTTTTCCCCGCCAACGGAACATGGCGTTACACTGATAGCTTATTGTCACTATTTTGGGTTTTCCAATGCCACTCGACCAGCCTCTATCTGACCAGGAATTTGATGAACTCGACCAGTTTCTGTTGTCAGAGCGTTGTCCCGATGATGCAATGACGATGGATACCCTGCACGGCTTCCTGACGGCTATCGTCATCGGACCGGAGACCGTCGGGATGTCCGAATGGTTGCCGCATGTCTGGGGCTCCGTTCCGAAACAGGCGCCGGAATTCCAGTCGAAAAAGGAGCAGGAACGGATCATGCGACTGATCCTGCGCTTCATGAATGAAATCGCGATCACCTTCGAAGTGGCGCCCAAGGAATTCGAGCCCTTGTTTTGCGAACACGAATGGGAAGGCAAGACACTCATCGATGGCGAAGCGTGGGCTTATGGCTTCTGGGAAGCGATGAACCTGCGCGCCGACGCATGGGCGCCGCTCTGGGAGTCCGATCTGGCACCGTTGATGCGTCCGATTTACCTGCTGGGCGCCGACGAGATAGACGAGGAAGAACTACGGCAGGTGGACGATCCCGAACAGTGCCAGAAACTGGCGCTCGAGATAGAAGCCAACATCCCGCACATCCATCGTTTCTGGCAGGAACGCCGCAAGCCGGATGTGGAGACCTTCACCCGCGAAGCGCCCAAAGTCGGCCGGAACGATCCCTGCCCGTGCGGCAGCGGCAAGAAATTCAAGCAATGCTGCGGCGCGGAACCGGTTTTGCACTAAACCCGCTGCGCCCGGGCCGGTCGAGCGCCCAAAATATACTGGATGATGTATTTTTAAATAGCCAGTAATTACCTGGCCTTACGGCTATATTTCACCACATACCCCAGATATTTTGATGAAATTGGCGATGCACCACCTCTAGTCGCGGATAACTAAACTTCGTTTCAGCTTGTCGCTGGCAGGACGCAACCAGCTCCTGCCGATTTCGCCAAGCGAGCTTGACTAGAATCGATAGCCTGCGCCAACGAACCCGGTAATCTGCTTCGGTTCGGTGCTAACGCTTCCGTGTCGCATAGAAGAATCCACGTCGTCAAAATCGACCTTTTGAATTTCGGCATAGCCATACCAATTCTTGGTGAAAAGATGCTTGATGCCCAAACCATAGCCAAATCCGGATAAGGAGTGTGTGCTGCCAACGCGCACGCCATTTGCGCTGCCGCTTCGCTTCATGTCGGTATCCACATAACTAAATTTGGCATACGCCAGCGTTGTCGGATTGATATTCCAGCCCGGCTCAATGGAAACACCCCAGGTGTTTTTCAGCTCGCTATTGAGCTGGCCTGCGGTACCCATATTCTGGCTGCCAGCCTTTTGCTTGCCGATATCGTAAAAAACGCTGCCCGCCAGGTTAAATTGGCCAAACGACTTGGAGTAACCACCAGACAATTGGCCAACCAAGCTGTCATCGGAGATAGCGTTACTGGTTCCATTACTATTCGACATTTCCATTCTGGTATGCGCCAAGCCGATCCCTGCCTGCACAAACGGACCATCGAAGCCGCCAGCGATGACCGTCGACGAAGCCGCGCTGAGCATGGCGACAAATGCAAGTTTTTTATAATTCATTGTCAGTCATCCTTGTTCACGGGAATAAATTTCTGAGAAAAGAAATCAACTCCGTACCGTTTCCTGGCATTCAACTTTTTGCGCAGGATTGACGCAAGCATGGCGATTCGGAGTTGGCGCCGCCAGCCGACGCGCAATGGCACTTGGCTTACGCTATCACCATGAAGATTGCTTGCATAGCGGCGGCATCAATGTTGCATGCAATTGTGAACGCTCCCGCCACAGTCGACGGCCGTTATCACTTACCTCGAGAAACGGCTGTACTCTGGTTTTTGAACAGCATCGATCCGCCACGCCGGCAGTACCGGAGACCCGGCGGCATAAAGGAGGTCTTTACCAGCCTCGCCGTTATTTCCGCTTCAACGGCGCCAGCATCGTACCGCGGCAGTTTGCGGCGCCACAGCAACAGGCGTAGCGTTGCTTGTCCTCGTCGGTCACATCGCTGCCGATATCCAGCTGGTAGTCGAACGTCAGTTCCTCACCTTCTTCGATCTTCCGCAATGCTTCGATGTATATGCGCCGGTTTTCGATCACCGCTTCGCAGTTCGGATCACACGAGTGGTTGATGAAGCGCGCATCGCTACCATCTACCGAGCCATCGATGATCGTGTCGTCATCAACCGTGAACAAATACACATGCGGCTCTTCGTCAAAATCTTTTTCGTAGCGGTCATCAACGCCGTAACGGCTCTGTGCCAGCACCGAGGTAATGCGCTCACCGGTGTACTCGATGATCCGCGTCCCCTTGGGGATACGCCGCAAAGCAAAGGCACCGCTGCCTTCAATCGATGAAGGCCGTACTTTCAAATAATTCTTTGGCATAATGCGCACGCCTAAAACGAGGCGGCATGGGTTGCTGTTCAAGGGGGGCATTCTAGAAAGAAAAGCTTATTTCGTCCACCCTTATCAAGCGTTCGATTGGCACGAATTGCGGCATACCGCGACGATCTACAGGCGTACGGTTAATGGAATACAGGCAATGAAATAAGCGTCTGCAGAAATGGTCAGGCGCTATGCGCCTCCGGTTGCTGAGCAATTTGCGCAGCAGGCCAAAGTTGTGGATGACTTTCTCGATGACTCAATTTCGGCACAAACGGAAATTGAGCAATAAAAAAGGGTCACAGGAAAACCTGTAACCCTTTGAAATACTGCGAAATTCTGGTGGCCAGGGGCAGAATCGAACTGCCGACACGCGGATTTTCAGTCCGCTGCTCTACCAACTGAGCTACCTAGCCAAGAGGTGGGATTATATTCAAAGTCCATCGAATACGCAAGAAGTCGCTTCCAATCCCCCAAGGCCTTTCAGTAACGCACGATGGCACGGTAGTTCAAGGTAGTCCGGCTTTCTGCCGGCACCTTGATCTGCCAGACGGCCGTATTGCTGGCGCTTTTGACATGCGGATGGCTTTCGTCCTCGATTTTCCAGTCTCCGGGCAGCGGTTCCTGAACGGTCACCGTCACGGCTTCTTTTTTCGCGTTTTTCAGCACGATCTGGTAGCCGCTTTCGAACACATAATTGTATTTGCCGTCGCCGTCGATCTTTTTGAAATGGGTCTGTTTCTTGTCCGCGGTCACATCGAAGGCATCCCCCAGTTTCAGGCGGATTTTTTCGTTTTTTGGCGTGTGATCGATGCGGTCTTCGCCAACGAATTGTGCATTGCCGCTGGCATCTTTCTTGTAGACCCGAATCACGCCCTTGGGCAAGGGCATGCCCAAGTTGCCTGAAGCCTTGTTTTCAAATTCGACGAACACACCAACTTTCATTTTCTGACCGAGATCGCCATAGCTGCTGCGGTAATAGTAGTCACTGCCGCGCAACAGCAATTCCTTTTTCACCGGTACATTGGTTGCAGCAAGCAGCGCAACCTGCTTGGTCTGGTTTTCCGCGATCGTGGTTGGACGGTCGAGCGTGTACAGGTGATATTCGAGCAGCGATTCCTCGGCCATCGCATTGCCGCTTCGGACAGCCTTCTTTGCCAGCGGCGCGGCCGCCAGCATCGGGCGCAATTCGTCGCGCACGCGATTCACGTCGCCAGCCACCAGTTGCAATTTCGCATTGCGGTAGGTCGCACCACTGGTATTGGTCAGCGTCACCCAGCCTGACAGGTCGAGCCGCGAATCGGCAGCATTCAGGTTGGCAACATAATCCGCTTTCCATGCCAGGCCGCCGGTCAGATAGCTCAGTTCGATATTTTGCTGCGGCGAACCCTTGTTGATCAGCCTCATTTCCAGCGTCGGACGGTCATACAGGTTCGGCGGCACGTCGCCATATACGATGCGTCCCGGGAAAGCGGTTTCGATGCGGTTGCCGATTCTCAGCACAATGCCGTTGTTGGCCGACAGCACTTGCGCCGTCTCGCGCCGCTCCGCTCCCGTCTTCGGATTGGTGGTAATCGCCGTCACCGTCTTGCCGACGTATTTTTCCAGCATTTTTTGCGGCGTCAGCAAATCGAAATTGAAATTCTGTTCAATGACCGACAACTTGCCCGGCGCCGACACGCTGCGCAACAGCGCGGTTTCCGGCCGCAGCAAGGCGCTGACATCGCGAAACGCCAGATCGAAGGTTCCGTTTTTCAGCGTCACGTGGCGCTGGTCTTTCACCAGCGCCAGATCGCTGTTGTAAATCGTGACCGCAACATCCCTTTGGTCGCCGAGCGTGCTGCGCAATTTCTCGGCATGCACGGCAGAAACGGAAAACAGCAAGGTTGATAGCAATAAAACCGAACGGGTATAGCGCATGGCGAACCTTTTTAAAGGAAAAAAACGCTGACAATACGACAATCTTACTGTCATTGGACGAGGACGCCAATAGCCATTAAACTGTTGGATTTCCCGCACCGGTCGTACCCCATGGAAACCGCACAGGACACATCCGCACCCGGCAATGAAGCGCTCGCGAAACAGATCGCGAACGAAGTCAAGCGCCGCCGTACTTTTGGCATCATTTCTCACCCGGACGCGGGCAAAACCACGCTGACCGAGAAACTGTTGCTGTTTTCCGGCGCAATCCAGCTGGCTGGCACGGTCAAGGCCAGGAAAAGTTCGCGGCATGCGACCTCCGACTGGATGGATATCGAGAAACAGCGCGGCATTTCGGTCGCCAGTTCGGTGATGCAGTTCGAATATCGCGATCACGTGATCAACCTGCTCGACACGCCAGGCCACCAGGATTTCTCCGAAGACACCTATCGCGTGCTGACTGCGGTCGACTCTGCGCTGATGGTGATCGATGCCGGCAATGGCGTCGAGGAGCAGACGATCAAGCTGTTGAACGTCTGCCGAATGCGCAACACGCCGATCATCACGTTCATGAACAAGCTCGACCGCGAAGCGCGCGATCCGCTGGAATTGCTGGATGAAGTCGAATCGGTGCTGCATATCCGCTGCGCGCCGATCACCTGGCCGATTGGCATGGGCAAGACTTTCCGCGGCGTCTACCATCTGGTGAACGACGAAATCATGCTGTTCGAAGCCGGCAGCGAACGCGCCGACCAGACGTTCGAAATCATCAAGGGCATCGACAATCCGAAACTCGACCAGATGTTCCCGCTGGAGATCGAGCAATTGCGGAACGAAGTCGAACTGGTGCATGGCGCTTCCAACCCGTTCAATCTGGAAGAATTCCTTGCCGGCGAGTTGACGCCAGTTTTCTTCGGTTCGGCGATCAACAATTTCGGGGTGCGCGAAATCCTGAACGCGCTGCTCGACTGGGCGCAACCGCCGCGACCGCGCGATGCAACCGTGCGCATGGTCGAACCGACCGAAAGCAAATTCTCCGGCTTCGTGTTCAAGATCCAGGCAAACATGGATCCGGCGCACCGCGACCGCATCGCGTTCCTGCGCGTCTGCTCCGGGCGCTTCGAGCGCGGCATGCGCGTCCGCCATCTGCGCTTGAACCGCGACGTGCGCGTCTCCAGCGTCGTGACCTTCATGGCGTCGAGCCGCGAACAGGTCGAAGAAGCGTATGCCGGCGACATCATTGGTTTGCCGAACCACGGCAACATGCAAATCGGCGACAGTTTTTCCGAAGGCGAAGCGCTGCAATTCACCGGCATTCCGTATTTCGCACCGGACTTCTTCCGCGCGGTACGCATCAAGAATCCGCTGAAGATCAAGCAGTTGCACAAAGGCTTGCAACAGCTCGGCGAAGAAGGTGCGGTGCAAGTATTCAAGCCAGTCGCCGGCGGTGATCTGGTGCTCGGCGCGGTCGGGGTGCTGCAGTTCGAGGTGGTTGCCAGCCGGCTGCTGCACGAATACGGCGTCGATGCGGTGTTCGAAGGCACCAGCATCAGCAGCGCGCGCTGGGTCAGTTGCGATGACCGGCGCATGCTGGAGGATTTCGAAAAGGCGCTGGCGCACAATGTCGCGTATGACGCAGCCGGCAATCTCGCTTACCTCGCCACCTCTGCGGTGAACCTGCGCCTGACGCAGGAACGCTGGCCGAAGCTGACCTTCCATACGACCCGGGAAATGGCGGTCAAAGTCGGCAAATCCGAACAAAATTAAGGGGTATATATAAAAATACCCAAGCATGGCCAGGTTATCTGCGGCTATTTTTTAATACACACGGCAGTATAAAAAGGCCGAATTGGGCAAACATGGCGCTGAAAGCAACCATTTTCAAAGCGACGCTGCAGGTTTCCGACATGGATCGGAACCACTATCAGGAACACATGCTGACGCTGGCGCGGCATCCGTCGGAAACCGACGAACGGATGATGGTGCGCCTGCTGGCGTTTGCCTGCCACGCAGACGAGGCGCTGGCGTTTGGCAAAGGCTTGAGCGCCGATGACGAACCCGACTTGTGGCAAAAGGATTTGACCGGTGCGATTCAGCTGTGGATCGAAGTCGGGCAACCGGACGAACGGCGCATCTTGAAAGCCTGCGGCCGGGCGCAGCAAGTGGTCGTGATCTGCTACGGCCAGGCAGCCGATGTCTGGTGGAACCAGACCGCCAGCAAGCTCGAACGGGCGCGCAATTTGACCGTATTGCGGCTGCCCGCAGCCTGCCTGCCTGGACTGGCGCAACTCGCACAACGGACAATGGAACTGCAATGCACGATTCAGGAAGGGCAAATCTGGCTGTCCGGCGGCGAACAGACCGTCACGATTGAGCCGACGGTGTGGCAGGCCTCAAGCCGCTAGTCGAATGCATCAGACAAATGGAAGCCTTCCTGAATATACCGATTCGCGGCCGTCTTGAGGCGACTGAACGAATGTTTAGAAATATCAATAAATTGGAACAATTCTCCGCTGCCCGGTAGCGCAACTTTTTCGAGCGGAGTATATAATTAAATATCAATAAGTACTATTTCCGACACATGCCACAAAGCATGGTCGACGGTGTTTGCGATCCGTGTACATAGAGGCGTTATGAGTATCTTGCTGGCTATCCTTTTCACATTGACTTTTCTGGGGTTTATTGGCCTGGGTGCGTTCATGTTTTTTTCAAAAAAAGCGCGAACGACCGAAGATTCTCTGTTTGAAAACCTTGAGGAAAACAGTCCAGACTCCCATAAAGTGTATTGCGACGCCTATTCGATTGGCATGTTCGACTGGTAAGGCAGGACGCCGCCAACGGACTGAACCCCTTACGTCGCTATTTTGCCTGATTGCTTGTTTGGCCCCGGACATCCAGTGGCATGAAGATGGTATGCCTTCGGGGTATGGACGAGATCCCCAAGCGACCTATTCCCCCGGCGATTCATTCCGTCTCGCTGTGCCTCGGATGACAAACACACGGAGAATATAACGGTGCTGGGCGATTCCCCCCTGAAAAAGTATTTTTCGCTGGTTCCTGACAGGCAGTGCGGCGAATGCATGGTCTGTTGCGAATACATGCCGATCAGCACCGCGGGGCTGATTAAGCGTGCAGAAACCCTGTGTGATCACTGCGTCGTCAATCAGGGATGCACCATCTATGCAACCCGCCCGGACGTCTGCCGCACATGGCATTGCCTGTGGCGGCGCGATGCGGCGATGCCCGACGAACTGCGCCCGGACAGATCGCGCATGATTTTTTCGTTGATCGTCGAAGATGAAGCTTTTGCACTGTTCGAAACGGCACATATCACCTGCATTGCGATGAAATCCAGAACGGATTTCGATGCCCCGCTGGTAAAACAGACTATCGAACGTTACATAGGCGAAGGCATCCTGCCGGTCTGGCATAGCCATGGCGGCGGCAAGACCATGACCTATCCGGGCGCGGATCTGGCCGATGCGATTACTCATCCGACCACCACAGCCTTCACTCAGCTGGTGCCGCAGGGACAGATTTGGCGAAAGCGTTACGAAAGCCTGATCGAACCGCTGCAATATGCCAATGGCCGATTCGATTGCCAGTTTGTGAAACTCTGAAGCGCCACGATACCCTCACTCCCGCTTCGCCTGGATGTGGAACCCCAGCAGCTTCCATGCTGCGCCTTCGAAAACGTATTTCTGTTTGAAATGAACTCGGCTGGGCGTCGTCGGATAATAGCCCTCGATCGTCAGCACACCGTCCTGATCGATCGTCGCCTCTGGCGTCAATATCGGTTCCAGTCCATTCAGCACCGTCCAGTTTGCACCGGAATCGATCACCGCCTTGTAAGCCTGATTCAGCTGTTCAGCGGTGAATTGCTTCTGCCACAGGCTCGATGTGGTGTTGCGGAATGTCCCCATGTCTCGCGCATTTACTGATGCGACAAAGCTGGCCGTCGATTGCCTGACCAGCGCGCCTTGCTCGGCTTTGCCGGGAAGGGCTGGTGAAGCGCTCTCGGTCTGCACGCCGGCGGTCGGTTTCTGGATCGAATAGATTTTCCAGCCGTCGGCCTCTTTCACGAAAGTCATTCGCAACGGCACCGAAGCACCCGCGTCGGTCGTGACCGAACCGACCAGTTCGCCGCGACCGCCACTGACTTGCCGGCTGGACCAACTGGTGTCCTTGACACTCCCGAGCGAGCTTCTTACCAGATAATCGGCCAGCACATTCTCGTCGGCCATGGCCTTGAATTCCTTGGCCAGATAACCATGTGCTTTCTTGATGTCCTTTTCCCTGGCCGCCTTGAAAAAATCATCGGCGACTACGGTTACACCGGACGTGAAATAGAATCCGCCTGCGACCGCCAGGATGATGACCGCGCCGATGCCCAGCAAGACTTTCATCCATGTTTTCATAAAACCCTCCTCGGTTCATGCCGGCATTGTAGGTTGGACCGGCAGTGGCGGTGTTATCGGAAATCAACAGCTCACGCGACAAACGCCCACATAGAAAAGCTTATGAAACCCAGTCGATCCGAGGATTGAGCGGAATCGGGATGCGCTTGCGGCCAAACGCGCCGACCTCGGCATCGAAGCGGCCGGCAACCCGGATGCCACAGTCAGGACAGCAGCCGTCCGACGTCAATTGATAACGGTTAATCTGATACCAGTCGCGAACGATGACCGGCTTGCGGCATTTCGGGCAAAAGGTGGTGTCGCCCTCGGCGTAACGCACATTGCCGGTATAAACGTAACGCAGCCCGGCCCGTTGCGCGATGTCGCGCGCGCGCACCAACGTTGCGGCTGGCGTGGCCGGCACATCGGCCATGCGGTAATTCGGGTGAAACGCGGAAAAATGGAGCGGCACATCCGAACCAAGCTCGTTATTGATCCATTGCGACAGCGCGGTCAACTCTTCGTCGGAGTCGTTCTTGCCGGGAATCAACAAAGTCGTAATCTCCAGCCAGACATCGGTTTCGCGTTTCACATATTTCAACGTATCGAGCACCGGCTGCAGATGCGCGCCCGTCAACTTGAAGTAAAACTCTTCGCTGAAGGCCTTCAGGTCAATGTTGGCGGCATCCATTTTCGAATAGAAATCGCGCCGCGCCTGATCGTGCATGTACCCTGCCGTCACCGCCACCGTCTTGATGCCGCGCGCATGGCAGGCATCGGCCACATCCATCGCATATTCGGCAAAAATCACCGGGTCGTTGTAGGTAAACGCGATACTTTTGCATTTGTACTGAACAGCCGCCAAAGCCACCTGTTCGGGTGAGGCCTGATCCAACAACCGATCCATGTCTTTCGACTTGCTAATGTCCCAATTCTGGCAAAATTTGCAAGCCAGATTGCAGCCAGTGGTGCCGAACGACAGGATGCTGGAGCCGGGATAAAAATGGTTCAGCGGCTTCTTTTCGATCGGATCGACGCAAAAACCGGACGAACGCCCATAGGTGGTCAAAATCATTTGCTCCGCCTTGCGCATACGCACGAAACACGCGCCGCGCTGACCATCGTTCAGTTTGCAGTCGCGCGGGCACAGGTCGCACTGCATCCGGCCATCATCGGCCCAATGCCAGTATCGTGCAGGGTAGTCGGCGTTTTCCATTGTTCATCTTTCGGGATCATCGGTCTCGGACCATTTCTCGACCCGGTAGCGGTACAGTTTGATGCCTTCGGCCCAAAAGTCCATCGGCAAGCCAGCCTTCCGCTTCAATTGGCGCATGAATTCGTCCGTGGAAGGCAGTTGCTCCCAGACTTGCGGTAAAAACGTGCCACGATAGCTGCCGTATTCCAGTAGAACGCCGTCAACGCCTGGATGCAACTGCCCGCGAGCCTGCCCCTCGCTATCGAAGGTCAGCTGCTCCTTCGGCGTCAGCACCGATACTTCGATGCGCGTGATGTCGAGTTCGGCCAGCGTCAAAGGTGAAAAACGCGGGTCGCGCAACGCTGCCGCCTGCGCATTCGCCCTGACATCTGCCAGCAGTGTACGATGTGCCTCGATTGTGCCGATGCAACCGCGCAATTGGTCGTTTTGCTTGAGGGTCACGAAGCTGGCACCGCGTTCCTGCAGCCATCGGGCCGATTCATCGGCATTGAATGGTTGGCCCAACGTTGCAGCAATCGACGCCCGCGCAATCGGCAACAGAATCTGTCCGCGGTTTTCAGTCTGATCACTCATCGCTGGCGTCCTCGATGAAAGCAAACGACGCATAACCGACCACGCGGCTTTTGTCTCCAGTCGAGTCGCCGGAATTGCATAATCCAACCAGCCGCGGACGTAGCTGATGACGCTTGGCGGACAGCAACAAGCCATTGATCGGCGCAGCGCCACAAGCTTGCGATAGCTGTCGAGCGGCGATAACGCCAGAATCCGGTTGACCGTGTCCTGATCGATCACATTCGCTTGGTCATAACTCAGAAAATGCGATAGATCCGAACTGACAACGATCAGCGTTTCCGGACCGCCCCACAGCCGATCCAGCACCTGCGCCACGTCTTCCGCACTAGCATGACCGACCACCAGTGGCACCAGCCTGAACTCCCCCAGGACACTTTGCAGAAACGGCAACTGGACTTCAAGCGAATGCTCGGCCACATGGGCGGCTGAACTGATCTCCACCTGATTCAATCCGGACAGAGATTTGACCGCCTCACGGTCAACATCGATCGCACCCAGCGGCGTGGCGAAGACATCGGCATCCGGCAGCGCCAATCCTCTGACTGCGACGCGGTGTGCTGGCCCGAGAAGCACGACCCGGGTAATGCCAGCGGCACCTGACGCTAGGCAAGCATAAGCGGCGGCGGCCATTGCACCGGAATACACGTAGCCGGCATGCGGCACGATCAGCGCCTTCGGGCTGTCGTTTATCGCTCCTGCAGCGGACTGCGCCAGAAATGCACGCACAACCTCTTCCAGCGAATCACGACGCGCCGGATAAAACGTACCAGCAACTGCGGGTTGGCGGACAGTTGGCAAGCAACCTCCATATCGTACCAAGGACAATGCCAATATAGGTCGTGATGGACAAATGTAAACGGTAAAATGAAAGAATCTTGCGCCGCGTCAGAGAATCGTTCCCCCCTCCTGAACAGCAATCAACTAACCACCGCTCCATATAGTGCTCAGTGCCGCCGACGCAACAATGCCCGCTGTTTCAGTACGCAGTACCCGTTCGCCTAGCGACAATAGCACCGCGCCATTAGCGACCGCCACCTCCTCCTCATCCGCTGAGAAACCGCCCTCCGGCCCGATCATCAGCGTCACTGCCCGTGGCGCTTGACGGCGCGCCCATCCGGCCAGCGTCTGGGGTGCCGCTGGGCTGAACAGGATACGTGGCTGATTTGACGATTGCACGACCCAGCTTTTGAAATCGGCCAGCGGC